>SBFU01000013.1 GCA_006227785.1 Burkholderiales bacterium | reverse complement strand
CATGGACTCAAAAGACCCCGGCGTCATCAACATCATCCAGCGATCCGGCAGCACGACGTGCGCATGCAAGTCCACACCACAGGTCTTGAGGGCATCGTGCAGAACCTCCATGAGGATCTGGGCATCGTGTGCGTCGCGGTAAATGGGCGAACCTGGCCGGGTCCGCTGCATGACCAGATGGGGATGGCCGGGAATCACCAGGCGGTTAAGACGGGCCATCTTCAGCTGCACTCCCGCAAGCCCAATGACCGTACAGACGACAGAGATCCATTGACCGTCATGACCGCTCAGCCCCAGGCCGGCCGCTCCACAAATGTGCCACCCAGAGGGCGACGCCTCCACCGGCCGCGCAACACGACATGGTGAACCACCAACTGCTTGACCATCCCCCTGTGAGCACCACCAGTGCAGCCACGATGGGTGGTCCCACAAACTGTCCGCTGGCTGACCATTGCTGCATCCATCCCACGCTGGTGGATACGGTATCCGCACCTGGCGCCAGACGCACCGCGATGCCGAACAGGGTGCCGGGAATCAGACCACCCAGCGCGGAAAACAGCAGCACGCCCAGATACTGAAGCGCAAAACGGTCAGCTTCAAAGGCCATCCATCCTCCCACGCCCATGGCAAGATAGCCAGCCATCAGCAAATGATGGGGCGCCGCGTCTCGCGCCAGCAAGCGCCCGGCAGCGATGTTGCCCGACATGTTGATTCCCGCGGCCAGAGCCGTCAGCGCACCCAGCACCCAGCCACTGTGGCCGGCCTGTTGGTAGATCGTTGGCAAAAATCCGATGACGGCCATCCATTGGCTGGAATACAGGAAGAAGGCCAGTGCGACCGCCCATGGGCCCGGGGCACTCAGGGTGCGCCACAACCGCGGCCACCATGCCTGAACCGGCTCCACCGGCATGGTTGGCCAGGATCTGGCGGGGACCCACGCCCGCAGGGCCAGTGCCGCCGACAGCGACACCAGGGCGAGAGCCACCCACATCGCACGCCATCCGATGATGCCGATCAACCCGCCCCCTGCCAGCAGCGCCAGTGCGGTGCCCATCGGCATGTAGGCGCCCCACCATCCCAAGGCAAGGGACAGCTGCCGAGGCCGTCGCACTTCCTGGCGCAGCAACGCGGGCGCAGGCAACACCGACCAGAGGAATCCGAGCCCCTCGATCGCACGGGAGACCAGCAGCATCGGCACGTCCCGTGCCAGGGCACCCAGCACACTGCCCGCAGCCAACAACACCAGACCTGCAAGCATGACCCGTCTCGCCCCAACCCGGTCCGCTACCAGCCCGACGAACAGGCCAAGTGACATGCCGGCCAACTGGACCAAAGACAACAGAAAACCGGCCTGCAGCAGGGTCAACCCCAGCGCGCTTTTGAAAACAGGAACGGCCACCGGCAATTTACCGATGTGCAAAGCACAACTGACGCCGGCCAGCAGCACCACCATGGCCACACGCTGATCGTGCTGCCACGGATCATCATCATCAGGCGCCCGGCAAGTCTTCATGGAAACAGGACCTGTCCGGTAATGCGGACATGGTCCTTGAGCGCGAACCGGTCGGTCATGCCGGCGACATAGTCGGCCACGCGCCGGGTGACGGAGCGTTGCCCTTCACGACCATCGGCAAGGTCATCCGGTTGCTGGACATAGTGGAGGAACAACTCTTTCACCACCCGGCGCGCCCGGTCGGTGGTCTCCATGACCTGAGGGTGCCGGTAAAGGGACTCCCTCAGGAAGCGCTTGAGCTCACCCGATCCGTCGCGCATCTCCGGCGAAAAGGCCACGAGAGCGCCCGATGCCCTGACGTCCGCCACGTGCTGGGGCTTCGCTTCGGCCAACCTGTAGCGGGTCTGATCAATGACGTCATAGACCTGTGCACTGAGCATGAGCCGGATCGTCTCAAACAGGAGTCGGCGCCCACTGAGGTGCGGATGCGAGGCCAGTGCCTGTTGCCTGTAGCGGCGAAACAGGGGTACACCGTCCAGCTGCTCAAGCGAGATGAGCCCGGAGCGGACACCATCGTCGATGTCATGGGCGTTGTAGGCGATCTCGTCGGCCAGATTGCACAACTGGGCCTCCAGGGACGGGGATCCGCCAGTCAAAAAGCGGTGGGCCACGCCTGCAGGTTCGCGGATCTCCAGGCGACGCGCATTGGTCGAGGAGCAGTGCTTCAGAATGCCTTCGCGGGTTTCAAAGCACAGATTGAGCCCGTCGAAGGCCGGGTAGCGCTCCTCAAGCGCATCGACTACCCGCAGACTCTGAAGGTTGTGCTCAAACCCTTGCACCTCATCATCTCCCGCGTCAACCGGCGAATGCAAGCGCACACACTCGTTGAGGGCATCCTGGCCGGCATGTCCGAAGGGCGTGTGACCCAGATCATGGGCCAGCGCGATCGCTTCAACCAGATCTTCATTCAGGCGCAGCGTTCGCGCCATGCTGCGCGCCAGCTGTGCCACCTCCAGCGAATGCGTCAGGCGTGTCCGGAACAGATCGCCCTCGTGGTTGAGAAACACCTGGGTCTTGTAGACAAGGCGCCGAAAGGCCGTGGAGTGGATGACTCGGTCCCTGTCCCGCTGGTAGGCCGTGCGCGTGGGGGCCTCGGGTTCGAAGAGCCGGCGGCCCCGACTGTTCAGGGGATGGCAGGCATAGGGTGCCAGACCAGACGGTTCAGACACGCTTCTCGTCGCTCGAGCAACTGGCACGCAAGACCTCGCCCACCATGTCATCCGGAACACTTCGCATGTCCGCACTGCCCGGCGCATTGATGACGACAAAGCGGATGGCCCCAGCTTCTGCCTTCTTGTCAACCTGCATGAGCTGCAGGTAACGTCCTACATTGTCCTGTTCGTCCAGCACCGGTGCCACCACGGGGAGTCCGGCCGCCTGGACCAGCTCTGTCAATCGCTGCACGAAGTGCGCATCCACGCAGCCGAGGGCGTACGAGAGCCGGGCTGCCATGACCATGCCGCAACCCACCGCTTCGCCATGCAACCACTGCCCGTAGCCCAGGCCCGCCTCGATGGCATGTCCGAAGGTGTGACCGAAGTTGAGAATGGCCCGCAGTCCCGACTCACGCTCATCGTGTCCGACCACGTGCGCCTTGATTTCACAACTGCGCTGAATGGCATGCGCCATCGCCTGGGGTGAACGATCCAGAAGCGCGGGCATGTTCGCTTCCACCCAGTTGAAGAAACCCATGTCCGCGATCGGCCCGTACTTGATCACCTCGGCCAATCCGGCGCTCAGCTCTCGTTGCGGCAGCGTCGCCAGGGTGTCTATGTCACACAGCACGCGCAAAGGCTGGTAAAACGCGCCGATCATGTTCTTGCCCAACGGGTGGTTGATGGCAGTCTTGCCCCCGACAGAGGAGTCCACCTGTGCCAACAGGGTGGTCGGTATCTGCACAAAGGGGACGCCCCGCATGTAACACGCCGCGGCAAACCCGGCCATGTCACCCACCACACCGCCCCCCAGTGCGAACAGCACGGTCTTTCGGTCACATGCCTGCTGAAGCAGGACATCAAAGATCAGGTTCAGTGACGCCCAGTCTTTGTGGACTTCGCCGTCCGGCAGTTCAACCAGGTGGACATGCTGGTACCTGGTCAGAAGTGCGGTCTTCAGTCGGGCCGCATACAGCGGCGCGACGGTCACATTGGACACAATCAGGGCCGAAGTGGACGTGGGCAGCCCCTCCAGTGAAGCCGGATCATCGAGCAGCCGGTGTCCAATTCGGATGTCATAGCTGCGGTCACCGAGATCAATCGTGACCGTGGAGTGTGTGCGGGTCGCGTCCATGCGCCCGAGTGTAGCGCGCAGCCCTCGGAGGGACAGGCAGCGTTCAGTCGCCAGATGCCCGTACCGGCGTGGCAGCCGGTAGCTTGCCAGCAAGTTCGAGCTGCATGCAGATCATGTTCACCAGGGTCGCTACCGAAGGGCGTCCCGTATCCAGCACGAAGTGCGCGGTCTCCCTGTACAGCGGGTCACGCTCCGCATACAGCTCTTTGAGCTTGCGCAGAGGATCCGCCACCTGCAACAAGGGCCGATTCCGGTCGTGACGAAGCCGCCGGTACAGTTCTTCCGGGGTCGACCGCAAGTAAATGACCTGGGTTCGATCACGCAACACCCGGCGGTTCTCTGAGCGAAGCACCGCACCTCCACCGGTGGAGAGAACCCCCGCTGGACCCTTCGTCAACTCATCGAGAGTTTCCGCCTCGATGTCGCGAAAGCGCAGCTCACCTTCGTGTTCAAAGAAGCTCCGGATCGAGCACCCGATGCGCTGTTCAATCCGGGCATCGGCGTCCTCGAATGGCCACTGAAGCCGTCGTGCCAGTTGCCGACCGACGGTGGACTTGCCGCACCCCGGCATGCCAATCAGGGAAACCATCATGTCGCTGGCGCACACTGGTGCGCCCAACGTGTCTTAATTGTCCTCTTCCTCTTCGATCGTTATGGTGTAGACCGCCGTGCGGGAATGGAAGTCGATCACGGTCACCACCAGATCCTCGCCACAGCCCCCCAAGGTTGTCACGCGGAACTTGGGATCCTTGCCCGTCACTTCGGAGCGGTCAACGGTGATGTACTGCGGTGACGAATTCACGATTCGGAAAGGCGGCTGACCACCGTTGATCGTGACCACGGAGTCAAAGCCACCCGCGGTGCCGCAGGCAGACGTCTTCAAGGTGGTCTCGTCCGGAAATACCGAGAAGCCTTCGGTATCCCCCGCCACGGGTCCGCCGCCACCGCAGGAGGCCAGCACAGCCGCTGTCGCCGCAACCAGGGCCATCTTCAAAACGTTCATCTTCATTCCTTTGCTTGACGTATGACTTCTCAGCGCGAGACACCCCGGTCGGTGATCACCCTGGGGGTGAGGAACACCAGAAGTTCAGACTTGTTGGCGGTGCGCGCACGGTTCTTGAACAGGTTGCCCACGACAGGAATGTCGCCCAGCAGGGGGACCTTGGTCACATCGTCCACCTCGATCAGCTCGAAGATGCCGCCGATCACCACAGTTCCGCCGTTTTCCACCAGAACCTGTGTCTGCACCGCCTTGGTGTTGATGGCGATACCGGCAGCGGTCGTCTCACCGCGGCTGTCCTTGTTCACCGCCACATCCATGATGATGTTGCCTTCGGGGGTGATCTGGGGCGTGACTTCCAGCTTCAGGTTGGCCTTGCGGAAAGCGATGGCCGTGGCACCGCTGGAAGTCGCCGTCTGGTACGGATACTCGGTACCCTGCTCGATCAGGGCCTTGACCTGGTCGGCAGTCACGATGCGGGGACTGGACACGATCTTTCCACGGCCGTCGGCTTCCAGCGCCGATATCTCGAGATTGAGGAACCGGTTGGCCGCCGCGCTGAAGAGGGAGACCGCGAAGGCCGCAGGAGCAAAGCCACCTGCTCCAGCCGAAGGCAAATTGACGAAGGACGTGTTGATGGTATCCAGCACGTTTTCGCTTTCGCGGGTGGTGCTGGAGATCGCGTTGTAGCTGCCGCCGATGGCAAAACGGTTGGTGCCGCCAGCCGGATAGCCCGGCTCCCCGCCGCGCACCCCCCGCAGATCGCTGCCACCCAGACGCACCCCGATGGATCGACCGAAGCGATCATCGGCTTCCACGATGCGCGCCTCGATCAGCACTTG
>SBFU01000124.1 GCA_006227785.1 Burkholderiales bacterium | reverse complement strand
TGGATCATGGCTCGGCGGAGGAAGCCCAGACCTATCCCTATCGGCTGTCGGCCGACGAGCGCAGACGGCTCAGGGAGCAGTTGCGGGGACAGGCGCCCGTGCACATGGGCTTCACTCAATGAGGTGTCTTCAAGCCTTGCTGTCGCCTTCCAGTCACGCTTTGCCGCCCGATGCCTTGCCCAACGGCCGTGGCGCTCAGTCCACGCGCAGGCAGTGGATGATCGGCACCGTGGGTTCCGGTTTGCTGGGCGTGCTGGCCCTTGGGGCAGTGCCCTCGGTGCTGGCCCAGGTGCAGCAAGCCGTTCCGGATGTCTCCAGGGTGGTCAATCTGTCGTCGAGCAGCTTTGTTGAGGTGCCGCAGGATTGGCTGAGTCTGACGCTCAACACCACCCGGGAAGCAACCGATGCCGCGTCGGTCCAAAATGAACTGAAGGTCGCGATGGAGTCGGCTTTGCGTGTCGTGCGCGAGTTCGAGCAGGGCGATGCCCTTCAGGTACGCACCGGGCAGTTCAGCCTGCACCCACGGTATGGAACCCAGGGCCGCATCCAGGGCTGGCGTGGTACCACTGAACTGATGCTTGAAGGTCGAGATTTCGAGCGCATCACCCGCGCCGCCGGGCGCGTTCAGTCGTTGACTATGGCCCAGGTGGCTTTCTCCCTGTCAAGAAAGGCGCGTCAGCAGCTGGAATCCGACGTTCAGGCGCAGGCCATCGAGCGTTTTCGTGCACGGGCTGCCGAGATCACCCGGGCCTTCGGGTACAAGGAATTCGACTTGCGCGAAGTCAGCATCAGCTCGGCAGATGAGACCATGCCGATGGCTCGCGCGCCCATGATGGCGATGGAGATGCGGGCCGCGGCTTCCGATGCCCCCGTGCCGGTTCAGCCAGGCAAATCCTCAGTCAGCATCACCGTGTCGGGGTCGATCCAGATGCGCTGATGCGGCCGACGTCCGGCCGCAACCTCGGGTCACTGGGCCACCCAGCCGCCGTCCATGTTCCACGCCACACCCCGTACGTTGTTGGCGGCGGGAGAACAGAAGAACACGGCAAGCTCACCCAGTTCCTCAGGTGTTGTGAACTGCATGGACGGCTCCTTCTCGCCCAACAGCACCTTCTTCGCCTCTTCGTTGGACAGGCCCAGCGCAGCCGCCTTGGCATCCACCTGCTTCTGGACCAGGGGCGTCAGCACCCAGCCAGGGCAGATGGCATTGCAGGTCACACCGGTCGGTGCGGTTTCCAGCGCCGTGACCTTGGTCAAACCGACGATGCCGTGCTTGGCCGCCACATAGGCCGACTTCTCGGCCGAAGCCACCAGCCCATGGACCGAGGCGACGTTGATGATGCGTCCCCAGTTGGCCTCTCGCATCGCGGGTAGGGCCAGTCGTGTGGTGTGAAAGGCACTGGACAGATTGATGGCAATGACGGCGTCCCAGCGATCAACCGGAAAGTCCTCGACGCGTGCCACGTGCTGGATACCCGCGTTGTTCACCAGAATATCGGTGCGGCCAAAGCGCGCGGACACGAACTTCATCATGTCCTCGATTTCGGACGCCTTGCTCATGTCCGCGCCATGGTAGTCCACCTGCACACCCAATGCTGCAATCTCCGATTTCGGGCCCTCGACATCACCAAAACCATTGAGAACGATATTGGCTCCCTGGCGGGCCAGGGCCTTGGCAATACCCAGACCGATCCCGCTGGTGGATCCGGTGACGAGGGCGGTCTTGTTCGCAAGCATGTGGGGGCTCCAGTTCATTTACGATAGATCCAGTAAAACATGGGCGGCCAGGCGCAAGGTCGTCGGACAGGGTGTCTGCAATGACCTCGACCCCATCCAGCGCCTCACCGCCGTTCCATTATCGCGGACACTTTCAGGGATTTCATGGGCATGCAGCAACCCACGCTTTGTCACTTTGAACTGCCAGCAGCAGAGGAGGGGCGCGCTGCGCGGCGCCTGGCGTACTGGGACTGGAGTTGCCAGGCAAAGCGGCCGCGCTCGACCGTGATATGCGTGCATGGACTCTCGCGCCAGGGGCGCGACTTTGACACACTGGCCGCAGCGCTGTGCTCCGATCACAGGGTGATCGCTGTCGACGTCGCCGGTCGCGGGCACAGCGATTGGCTGCCCGACCCCATGCAGTACCAGGTCCCGACCTATGTGGCCGACCTGGCCTGTCTGATGACGCATCTGCAAGCCCAGGATCCTGCGGTGCCGCTGGACTGGGTCGGCACCAGCATGGGTGGCCTGATCGGTTTGGGCTTGGCTGCCATGCCGGACACCGGGCTGCGAAGACTGGTGCTCAACGACGTCGGTCCCGCGATCCGCCAGGAAGCCTTGCATCGCATCGGTACCTATCTGGGGCTCGACCCGGTCTTTGTAACCGAACAGGCGGCCTTTGATTACCTGTGGTCCATCTCCCAGGGTTTCGGGCCCCACACCCCACAGCAATGGGCAATCCTGTCGCGCCCCATGCTCAGGCGCAAGGACGACGGCTGGCACTTGCACTACGACCCTGCCATTGCCCTCCCGCTCAGGGCCATGCTCGCGGTATCGGATCCTGACCGGGTGGCCCAGATGGTGGCGGCGGCCGAGCAGGGTCTGTGGGCCGCCTACGAGGCCATCCGCCTGCCTGTCCTGCTCCTGCGCGGGAGCCTGTCCGACTTGCTGACCGAGGCTACGGCACACGAAATGGCGCGTCGTGGTCCTCGTGCCCGCTGTGTGGAGTTTGCGGGCGTAGGGCATGCGCCCACCCTGGTCAGCCCTGACCAGGTGGCGGTGGTCCGCGATTTCCTCGCGGAAGCCAAGGGACAAGGAGCAGGTGCGTGACGCACGATAGCTTGCCAGATGCCGGCGCTTCTGCCCTGGCAAACACACCGACAACCAAGAACGCCAGCGCCATCGTGGTGGCCACGGCGGACAGCCTGCCGCAGCAGGCCCATGCGCTGGCGCGTGCACGGGCCTTCGCGGAACCCCTGCTGGCGACAGAGGTGCTTGACACCGGTGAAAACACACTGGCCCACGCGGATGCTGTGGCGCAGATCCTCGCCGATATCGGCGGTTCTGAAGCCATGCAGGCGGCGTGTTACCTTGTCTATGCCTGTCAGCACCTGAACCGGCCCCAGGAGGTCATTGCAAAGGCATTTGGCGAACACTTTGCCCAGCTGGCGGTCGAGACCACGAAGCTCGTCCAATTGCAGCGACAAGCGCGTCTGAAATCTGCGCAGGCCCAGGCGAAAAAAGAGGAGGAGAGAGCCGCGGCACAAGAGCTGGCGCTCCATGTGGTGTCGGCCGCCAAGACCCCCGTTTCCGAACTGGCGGCCAGCCAGACCGAGAACGTGCGCAAGATGCTGCTGGCCTTTTCGCGCGATCTGCGGGTCGTGATGTTGCGCCTGGCCTCCCGGCTGCAGACCCTGCGCTACTTTGCCGCCAGCAAGGGAGATCCCGGTGAGGCCATAGCCAGTGAATCCCTGACGGTGTTCGCGCCCCTGGCCAACCGGCTGGGCATCTGGCAGATCAAGTGGGAAATGGAGGATCTGGCCTTCCGCTTTCTGGAGCCACAGGTGTACAAGCAGGTGGCGCGGCTGCTGGATGAGAAGCGGGTCGAACGTGAGGCACACGTCGAACAGGTGCGGCAGGCGCTGGAAAGCGAGTTGCATGCGCTGGGCGTGCAGGCGTCGGTACAGGGCAGACCCAAGCACATCTACAGCATCGTGCGAAAGATGCGTGGCAAATCACTCGATTTCGAGCAGGTGTTCGACATCCGCGCACTGCGTGTGATTGTCCCTCGCATCGACGACTGCTACACAACGCTGGCCCACGTTCATGCGCGTTACGTCCCGGTTCCTGACGAATTCGACGACTACATTGGCAAACCAAAGGCCAATGGTTACCAGTCCTTGCACACGGTGGTTCGGGACGAGCAGGGCAGGGCCTTCGAAATCCAGATCCGTACCCAGGACATGCACGACCATGCCGAGCACGGCGTGGCGGCCCACTGGGCTTACAAGGAGGCGGGGACCAAAGGCTACGCCGGTGTATCGGCCAGCTCCGACTACGACGCGAAGATTGCCGTGCTGCGGCAGCTGTTGGCCTGGGAGCGCGATCTCAGCGGTCAGGCGCAGGGCCTGTTTGATGATCGCATCTATGTGTTGACCCCTGATGCGGCCATTGTGGAGTTGCCCCGTGGTGCCACGGCGGTCGATTTTGCCTACAGCGTCCACACGAACCTTGGGCATCGCTGCCGTGGAGCCCGTGTCGATGGCGCCATGCTGCCGTTGAACACACCGCTGCAGAACGGGCAGACGGTGGAGGTCATCGCAGCCAAGGAGGGGGGGCCCTCGCGGGACTGGCTCAACGCAGACTTGGGTTACCTGGTCAGTCACCGTGCCAAGAGCAAGGTGCGGGCATGGTTCAATGCCCAGGCGCTCGAAGAAACGGTGGCGCGTGGTCGCGAGGCCGTGGAGAAACTGCTGCAGCGCGAAGGCAAGACCGCCCTCAAGCTGGATGATCTGGCGGTGACCATGGGCCTGTCTTCGTCGCAGGCGCTGTTCGAGCAGGTTGGCAAAGACGAGCTGTCATTGAGGGCGATTGAAACGCAGTTGCGCCCGATCGAGCCTGTCCATCCGGCGGAAGAGGCGCCCTGGCTGAAGCGCTCGCGCAAGCCCGCGTCGGCCGCTCCGGGCGGTGTGCTGGTGGTCGGCGTTGAGTCATTGATGACCCAGTTGGCCCGCTGTTGCCGCCCGGCACCACCCGATGACATTGCCGGGTTTGTCACGCGTGGAAAGGGTGTCAGCATCCATCGCGCCGACTGCGCCGACTTTGCGCACCTCATGCGCAAGAACCCCGACAGGGTGATCGAGGTTCAGTGGGGTGGCAGCAAGCCTGACGAAGGGACGCTCTACCCGGTGGATGTCGCTGTGGAGGCACAGGACCGCCAGGGCTTGCTGCGGGACATCTCCGACGTGTTTGCCCGTGAAAAGATGAATGTGATCGGTGTACAGACCCAGTCCGTCAAGGGCGTTGCGTGGATGACGTTCACCATTGAGGTGCGCGATGCGCGCCAGGTCGCCCGTGCCATGGCGGTGGTCGGCGACGTTCCCGGCGTGCGCGTGGTCAGGCGCAAATAGCGCCTCGACAGGCGTGCTATAATTCCAGCTTCGAATCGATGTAGGCGCGTAGCTCAGCTGGTTAGAGCACCACCTTGACATGGTGGGGGTCGTTGGTTCGAGTCCAATCGCGCCTACCATTGCATTCGGGGCATCGTCCCCCAGCAGACCAAGGACCTGCCGTGAGGCGGTCCTTTTTTTGTGGGCTGTCCCGTCATGCGCCTCAGCCAAGGCACAGGGTTAACCCATGCCCGTGGTGTCAGCCAGGGTTTCTAGAATGGGGACACAGTTGCGCGCCGCCAGCGGCGCGCCGCGATCCACCTTCCGGGAAAGAGTACCAGTGCAAAAGAGCAAGGCCGAAGCCAGCAGCAACGCCAGTCGGACTGCTGTGCGGGTAATCAAGAAATACCCCAACCGTCGCCTGTACGACACCGACACCTCTTCCTACATCACTCTGGCCGAGGTCAAGGCGCTGGTGATGGACAGCGAGCCGTTTGTTGTTCGTGACGCCAAAACCAACGAAGACCTGACCCGCAGCATCCTGTTGCAGATCATCCTCGAAGAAGAAACGGCAGGCGTACCCATTTTCACGGAGCAGGTGCT
>SBFU01000109.1 GCA_006227785.1 Burkholderiales bacterium | reverse complement strand
GGGATATTCACCGTCGATGGCGGAGCAACGAACAACAGGATCAGGAACAGCCCGACCACATGCTGTTCCCGGCTCGCCAGGTACCGGACCCACACCACCAGGAGCAGCGCGTAGACCCAGAAGTTGTGGGAGAGGAACAGGGCCAGCGTGAGGCCGAACCAGGCCATTCGCCAGCGCGCGAAGGTCTCGGCGGGCACGACCTGGACGGCGACCGGCCTGGCCACATGAAACACGGCGGTCGCGATCACCAGGATCACCACCAGGGCTCGCAGGTGTTCAGGCATGGGCGTTTTCCCGGCTTCGTGTCACCGGGGAGCGGCACCCACGGGCATGACAGAACCCGCCCGCGCACAGGCTGCCGTCGACGTTTTCCATGAGTTGGACCGCTTCAGTAATACGCGTTGGGCATGGCCGAGGGGTCCTTGTTCAACACCACACCCACCACGGAAGCCCTGGACAATCGCCTCTGTGCCTCTTCGATTTCCTTTTCGGAAGAGGCACCGCTGCCGACAACCAGCAGCACGCAGTCGACCTGCGGAAGGACAGAGAGCACATCATCGGCAGCCAGCACCGGCGGCAGATCGACCACCAGCACCCGCTCGGCATAACGGTCGCGCAGGTCGGCGATGAGACCGGCCACCATGGGCGAGGCGAGCAGCTCCGCAGGCCGGTCCACAGGCCGCATGGTCGGCAAGACGACCAGACGCTCGAATCCGGGGTTGACCATGGCATCGGCCACGTTCGCACCCCGTTGCAACACATCGTTCAGGGAAACATCCGGGTTGAGCCCCAGGACCGTCGCCACGCTCGGGCGCCGGAGATCGAAATCCATCAGGAGCGCCGTGCGCTGTGTCTGCTGCGCAATGCTGATCGCCAGGTTGGTGGCGACCACCGTCTTGCCGGAATCCAGGGTGGGCGAGGTCACGGCCAGGACCCGCCAGCCGTGTTCGTCCATGCGCTGCAGGACCTGTGTCCTCAAGGTGTCGAAGGCCCAGCTGTTGGGGTGGTTCTTCTGGTGGGCAATGATCCGGTGCTCTTCCAGGCAGGCGGCATCCGGATGTACCACCCGGGTATGCGTGTACCTGATATCCAGGGACGCATCCGGTGGTGACGACCTCGAAGCCGGGTCATGGCGGGCCACGACCGGGACAGCCGGGGCCGAAGGGGTCGCAAACGACTTGCGCGGGGTCCTGGGGGGCTGCTCACCGGCCCGCGCCTTCTCTATCGCTTCCTTGATGCGTTCCATGTCGACATTCGCCTCATTCGCGGTGGCTGGACAACACGCCCGAGAGCAGTTCGGGCAGAGGCTGTACGGCAAAGTGCAGGAAAGCCAGGCCCAGCAGACCCGTCACCGCGACGCCAAGCACCAGCCATGTCCTGGCTTGCCTGAGCATGCGAACGTCCTGCGAGTTCCTGATGTAGGGAATCACCACCAGAGGCCTCTGGCCGGTGATGGAAGCCACGGCGTTTTCGCCGCGGACCCGGGGGAACAGGGCCTCCAGCAGGGCGGCTGCACCCAGGGCCGCCGCCAGCGCGGCAAACACCCCCAGCGCGACGATCTTGCGCCGCCCTGAACTCACCGGATACTCCGGCACAATGGCCGGCTCGACCACCGCGAAACGGTCGGCACTCTGTGCGTCCACCAGGCTGGCGGCAATCTGGGCCGAACGCTGCTGCGAGCGGATGTCCTCGAATTTGGCCTGTGCGATTTCGTAATCGCGTTGCAGGGCGGTCAGATCGCGCTCCACCTGCGGCGCACGGGCCAACTGGTTGCGCAACTGGGCAATGTTGCCCCTGATGGAGCTCTGCTGCCCGAGCAGCAGGTCGGCCCTGGACTGCGCGGCCGACAGCCGTGCCTGAAGGCGGGAGACCGCAAGCCGAAGCTGGGCCTCGGCTGCCTCCCTTGAAGGACTGCTGGCCGTGGCCTCGCGGGTCACGGCCTGCTCAAGGGTCTGAATGCGCCTGACCTGGGCCCGGACATCCGGATGGTCCTCCGAATAGACAGCGCGCAACTGCGACAGCTCTGTCCGCGCCCTGGCCAGTTCCTGTTCGGCCACCGAAGGGCCGGCCGGCACAGCCGTTCCCGTGGCCAGCACCCCCGCCTGGGCGCTGGCCAGCTCCACCTCGAGTGTCCTCTGCTCTTCCAAGGCCGCCCGGTAACTCTGCTCGACACCGCGCAGATCGGCTTCGAGTGACTGGATGCTGCTGAGGGCAACAGCCTGGCTCTCGATCATCGAGCCTTCGTGGGTGCGCTTGTAGGCGGCAATCCGGTTTTCGTAGTCCTCCAGCTCCTTGCGCAGCTTCTCTGCCTCCTGCGTGAGGAACTCCGCCGTGCGGGCGGCCTGCTCGATGCGCTCCCTGGAACTGCCCTCGACAAACAGGCGCACCATTTCATTGACCACTTCGTACGCCTTCTGTGCCTCGGCGTGCCGGAAAGAAAGGTCGAAAACGATGGTCGCATCCGGGCGCTGCCAGGTGTGCTGGTTGTCGGTGCGCAACTGCAGGCTCAGGCTCGCGCGCATCAGGCGGACCACATCGGTGTCCTTGAGGGCGGGACCTCCCGGCGGCGTCTCGAAGATGTCCAGCCGCTGCGCCAGCTCGATGAGGTTCTCCCGGCTCATGATGCGCTGGCTGGTCAGCCGCATGCGGTCCTCGGCAGAGCCCACGGCGGCCTGACGGGCCACGTCGGCGGAAATCTGCGGGCCTTCGGCCATCATGACGGCCGATGCCTCGTAGGACCTGGGCTGCACGAGGGCTACCACGACCGAGGTCGCCAGCACGGCGACGAAGGCGGCCAGCATGACCCAGACCCAACGCCGGGCGATGGCCAGGTACTCGGGCAATCCCAGCTGGTAATCGGCTGCCATGTCGTCCCTGCGGTGAATCAGAAGTCAGGATGGGAATAGTTCAGGACCAGTCCGGCGACCGTCGCCCGCGCGGTGGGCCCTGCCACCGGGCGAGACTGGAGCTGCCCCAGCCGGGCCTCGAAGGACCAGAACTCGCTGAGGGCCCGCCGAAGACCCAGCATCACGCTGATGCCCACGGCGCTGCCCGGCTCCAGGGAACGCGCCCGACTCGCCGAGAGATTCAGCGCAGAACGCTCGGAGAGGGCATACCCGGCCGTCCAGCTCAGGGACTGGCTCGCGGAGTACCCGCCCACCGAGCCTGAAGCCGCGGTCGTGCGGGACCACTCCAGCCCGGTGCTCAGCCGCTCGCCCACGTGGTTCAGCCTCAGTGAAGCCGTGGGGTCGCTCTCGGAGGTCGCTGCGGACACCCGCACGACACCCGCCTCGGCGGCAAGACTGAGGGTCTCGCTCAGGCGGGTTGCCACGCCGACCGAGAGGCTGCGGCGCGAGGAGCTTTGCAGGTCGTCGTCCGGATTGAATCTGGAGGCGGCCAGTGTGGCCGACAGGCGCGTGTCTTCGCCCAGGTCGCGGCTGAAGCCGACAGAGCTTCGCAGTTCCCTGTATCCCTCGAACAAGGCACTGTCGTAGCGCACCTGCGCCAGCCCCAGACCCAGCTCCATGCGGGAGAGCTCGGTCAACTCCCGGCTCCATGATCCCTCCAGCAGCGCGTTGCGCTGCGTCGCGTCGGCCACCACGGCGCCTGTTTCGGTGAACTCCTCCACCCGTGTCGAAGACTCGGACAGCGAAAAACGCATGCCGATGGCCCCGGCGGGCAGCGCCCGTTCGACCGCCACGGACAGGTTGGGGTCCAGCCGGTTGTCGCTCACCGAGGTGTTGCTGGACCGCTCGAGCACCGCGCCGAACGAAACACGGGTCAGGTCCGCCCCGTCCTGGGTTTCGATGGTGTACTGGGGCGACACCCGCAGACGGGTCACCCCGACTTCATCAACGGCTGTCAGGGCCGGGTTGCTGCTGTGCTCGATCTCGACCGGCACACTCACGCTGTGCTGGGCCATCACGGCCAAGGGCAATCCTGCCAGGACAAGCGTGAGCAGAGCGGGACGCGGCCGCACGCCTGCGAACGGTACGCTGAACATGCCGACCCCCTTTTTCATGGAACCAGAATGGTGTCGCCCGGCACCAGCACGACGTTGCTCTGGAGTTCATTGCCCCTGATCAGGTCGTTGTAGCGCACCGTGAATGTCCGGGGGCCCTCCGCCGTGTTGCGCAGCACCTTGATGCCGTTGCCGTCGGCAAAGCGGTCCAGGCCACCGGCCTGACTCAGGACCTGCAGGACCGTGGTGTTGGGAGACGAAAGGAGAACCGGCCCCGGCGTGACCACCTTGCCCAGCACATACACCCGACTGCCCTCGATTCCGGTCACTGTCACGGTGACGGCAACGTCAGGAATGAACCTCACAAGACGGGCGGCAATGCGCGATTCGGCCTCACTCGTGCTCAGTCCGGCCACCTCGACCCTGCCGGCCAGCGGAAAGGTGATGCTGCCGTCCGGCAGCACCCGCACCTCCATGCGCAAGGCCTCGTCCTTCCACACCGACACGAGCATGCTGTCCCCATGCCTGAGCTTGTAGGGCTCTGCAGCGCCCGCTGCACCCACGGCAAAGAGCAGCAAGGAAAACCAAACGATCCAGTTCCGCCGTACCTGCTTCATCGCCGTCTCCCGCCAAAAGGTCTCAGACCCGAAACAATCAGGGCTCCCGAGAGGGGGCCCCTTGAAAACATCCCGGCCATCTGCACGCTGGCCGCCGATTCCGCGCACAAAAGTAATAAAACGCATCTTAATCCCTCCGTGCGCAAGTTCACCCCCCCAAACAGGGAGCCTGACGGCGCCCTCCAGGTGATTTGCTGGGGGTCACGCGCAAAAAGTCACGGACAATGCGTCGGTGGCCCAGGTCTGTTGCGCCAGCGATACCTTGTGCACGTACCACGTCATGGTATGTTCAAAAGCATTCAAGACATGCCGTCCGGCGCTCGCACCCAAGCACCGCCTCCACGACGAGGTGGCAACACGGGGTCGGCATTCCCCGCCTGCCTTCCTGAAAACCCGATGTCCCGATGACCGACCATGGGCCACACACAAACCGAGAAAACGCATCCGCCGCAGACAGCCGAGGCGGGCAGGCCTGACGGCTATGTCCTGATTTCACCCTGCCGCAACGAGGCCGCCTACATGAGGCGCACCCTCGATTCTGTACTGGCACAGAGCCGACTGCCTTCATTGTGGGTGATCGTGGACGATGGCTCAACCGACGAAACCCCCGCCATCCTGCAGGACTACGCCGCGCGCCACCCATGGATCCGCGTGGTCACGCGACAGGACCGCGGACACCGCTCCGTCGGCCCAGGCGTCATCGATGCCTTCTACGCCGGCTACCGGACCATCTGCCCGTCGGACTTCGAGTTCATGTGCAAGCTGGATCTGGACCTGGATCTGCCGCCACGCTACTTTGAAATCCTCATGCAACGCATGACGCAGAACCCGCTGATCGCAACCTGCAGCGGCAAGGCCTATGTCCAGGAAGGCGACCACCTCGTTGCCGAGCGCCACGGCGACGACACCTCGCTGGGCATGACCAAGTTCTACAGGGTCACATGCTTCGAGAAGATCGGCGGCTTTGTCCGTGAAGTCATGTGGGACGGCATCGACAACCACCGCTGCAGGATGCACGGCTGGATCGCCTGCAGCTGGGACGAACCGGAGCTGCGCTTCATCCATCTGCGCCCCATGGGCTCGAGCCAGGACAGCATCTATGTCGGGCGGATGCGACACGGCTACGGGCAGTACTTCATGGGTACCGGACC
>SBFU01000245.1 GCA_006227785.1 Burkholderiales bacterium | reverse complement strand
GCCAGGCGTGGCATTGAAATGGACTGGGTTCATGGCCGCTTCGACGCGGTCTGCCCTCCTGCCAACAGCGGGCGCTGGCACCGGCTGGCCTGCGCACAGACCCCTGGGCTGTCCCGGCTTCACCGGCCACCAAGCGGGCACCTGGGCAGCGAGCCCGCCATGCTGCAGGCCTTGAGGGAGCGGGTGCGCCCATGCGTCTCATGAGCGCGATTCGACCGATCGGGCTCTGCCTGTGCCTCTGGCTGGCTGCATGCGCAGGCCTGACCGGTCCGGGCGCCCAGCCAGAGGCCGCAACCGGTTGCGCAGTGCACGACAAGGTGCCCTGGCAACCGGTGGCACCGTCGGTCTGGGTCTGGCTGCCGGCGGCCGAATCCGAGGTGTCCAAGGACAATGCAGGCCATGTGGCACCGGTCGTGGTGGTGGTTGACGCAGGCGAGGCGCTGGTGGTCGACCCGGGTCCCAGTCACCGCCATGGCAGGCGGCTGCGCGACTCCCTGCGCTGCCAGTTCGGCGCCCAGGTCACCTGGTTGATCAACACCCACGCACATGCGGAGACCGTGCTCGCCAACTCGGCCTTTGCCGACCTGCAGGCTGCGGGCCGTCTTCGGATCGGCGCCAGCCAGGCGACACGCGAGGGCATGACCCAGCGCTGCCCCGATTGCCTGGCCAGTCTGACACGGCGCGTGGGCGCACCGGCCATGAAGGACACCCGCATCGTGTTGCCCGATGTCACCCTTGCCCCTGGCATGCCGCTGCGCGTGGGACAGCGCTTGCTGACGGTTCACGCCGTGGAACAAGGTCACACCGAGGGGGATCTGGTGGTGTGGGACGCCCTCCATGGTGTCCTGATGGTCGGCGGCCTGGTCTACGGCCAGCGCATTCCCGAGCTGGCGCAGGGCCAGGTGGACGCCTGGCTGGCCGCGCTGGACCGCCTGGAGGCCTTGCCGGTCCGTGAGCTCATCGGCGCCACCTGGTCCCGCGGTCGCCAGGGCCAGGTGCCGGCGGCACTGGTCTCAACCCGGGGTTATCTCCAGGCCTTGCGGTCGGGTGTGCTGCGGGCGATGGACGAGGGCGCCATGGCCCAGGATGGCAGCGCCGTTCCTTTGCCCGAATACGCCTCATGGGCCGGCTACGCCGAGCGCCACGGATTCAATGTGTTGCGGGCCTGGCGCGAACTGGAGCCGGTCTGGATGGAGCAGGGCGAGCCCGCCGTGCCGCCACCGGTTTCAGTCCAGCAGCCCCGGCGGTAGCAGGTGCTTCTTGCGGTAGATGGTGTTGCGCGACACCCCCAGCGCCTTGGCCGCTGCCGACACGTTGCCACTGTGTTGCCTCAGGGCCTGAGCCATCGCGGTCAGCGCGACATCCTGCAGCCTTTGTCCTTCCGCCGGGTCGGAGCTGGCCTGCATGGCCTCCGCTGGCATGGGCTGCCACGGTTCGGTCACGGCGGCTGGCGCCCATGTTTCAGGCCCTGGCGCAGGCTGTGGCGCGTGCTGCAGGGGTTCACGGGACTGCTGGATCTCTTCCAGGAAGTCATCGGGCAGGTGCACGCGTTCGATACGACCCTCGCAACCCACCATCACCACCGCCGTCCTCAGCAGGTTGTGCAACTGCCTGAAATTGCCCGGCCAGTGGAAGCCCTTGAACAGGGCCATCACCTCGTCAGCGATGCCCACGTTCTGGCCGTTTTCGCACAGGCTCTTGAGGATCTTGCGCACCACGAAGTCGAAGTCGGTTCGCTCGCGCAGCGCGGGCAGCCGCACCACCAGGCCGTTGAGCCGGTAGTAAAGGTCTTCACGGAAGCTGCCATCCGCGATCATGGCCTTCGGGTTCTTGTGCGTCGCACTGATGACCGCCACATCGACTTCGACCTCCTTGCCCGCCCCCAGGGGGCTGACCTTGCGCTCCTGCAACACCCGCAGCAGGCGGGCTTGCAGGTGCTTGGGCATGTCGCCGATTTCGTCCAGAAACAGCGTCCCGCCGTTGGCCTGAAGAATCTTGCCGGGTGATCCCTTCTTGCGGGCACCGGTGAAGGCCCCTTCTTCATAGCCGAACAGCTCCGATTCGATCAGGGTGTCCGGAATGGAGGCGCAGTTGACCGAAACAAAAGGCCCGCCGCTGCGTTGCGAGTCGCCGTGGATGGCCTGGGCCAGCAGGTCCTTTCCGGTTCCTGTTTCGCCCAGGATCATGACCGGGATGTCACGGCCGGAGACCATGCGCAGCTTGTGGATCACGGCCGCCACCTGCGGGTCACCCGTGTCCAGGTACTGCAGGGTGGAGAAGTGGGTCTTGCGCGCCGTGGGTCTTGAGGCCTGAGCGCTCGAACCGGGATTCCCAGCGTCCTTGTCGGCTTCTGCCGCCTGCACATCGGTCGGAGCGGCGTGGGTCGGACCCGCATCTGGTGCCATGGTCGGCATGGTCCAGGTGGCTGCGGTCTTGATCTTGGCCCGGCACCAGACCGACACCCCGTTGTGCATGCACAGTTGCTTGGGGTTGGGCATGGCCCCGCGGAACAGGTCGACCAGCGCCGACACCGGAATGCCGAACAGCGAAGAGAAGGTGTGCGCCTTGAGGGCGCTGAAGGGCAGGCCCAGCTGGAACTGGGCGCTGCGATTGGCCGAAATGAAGCGTCCCTCGGGAGAGAACACCGCGATGCCCTCGACCAGGGTACCCAGAAACTCGGAGCGCGTATGGAAGTGCAGCCGGATTGCCTTGGGGAAGATGTCGGCGAACATGTGGTTCTCGATCATCTGCGCCGACATGCGCACCAGTGCCAGTGTGTGGTGGTGAAAACTGCGGTGGTCTCCGGTCACGTCCAAAGCGCCGATCACCTGCCCATACGGGTCGTAGATCGGGGCGCACGAGCAGGTCAGGAACTGGTTGGCCGCCAGGTAATGCTGGCCGCCATGCACGGTCAGGGCCTCCTGCTCGGTGAGCGCGGTTCCGATGGCATTGGTGCCCTTGCTGCGCTCGGACCAGTCCATGCCTGGCGTGAGTGCGACCTGTTGGGCCTTTTCGAGGAAATCGGTGTCCCCCAGCGAGTGCAACACCATGCCCGAGGCCGACGTCAGCAGCACCATGCTGTGGGTGTTGACGATCTGGTCGTAGAGCGTCTCCATGACCGGTGCGGCGTGCTGGAACAGGAAGCGGTTTTCCTCCAGCGCGTTGCTCAGGTGGCCGCGACCGGGGCTGGAGAAGTCGGGGGCGTCTTTCGAAGACAGTCCGAACGAACGCGAACGCTCGTGTGATTCGTGGATCACCTGCGGGTCGGTGCCGTTGGTGGCGCCGGATGGTGGGCCGCCAGCGGACCGGCCCGTGCCGTGCATCTGCATCCCGCCGCTCATGTTGTCTCCTGTATCCGGGGACAGGCTGTCCCAGGGGTCCAGCCCCCACGGCAGCATCTCCTCAGGGACGCCTGCCAGTGAAGGATCGATCTTGTGGTTTCTGTTCATATGATTGTCCTCGCATCTGTGTCATTGATCAACACAGGCTTTCCCTTGCTTGTTCCAGGTTGTCACGCTGGTGGATGTGTTGCTAGCAATTAGCTCGCCACCGATCTTCTGTCCAAGACGAAAGGCGCTTTGCATGTGCCACGCGCCCCACTGGCACACCGCTGCTGCAAATTGCAACACCCGTGTTGCGCTCTGGTGTCTCCGCACCGCGGCCTGGAGAGCAGCCGTACGGACGCAACACGGGGTGTTGCCGGAGGAAGCTGTTCTTGGCCTGCATATTGCTAAACAGGGTTCATCACCCCGTTTTTCAGCCTTCAGACACCGGAGACACGCCATGAAGCACCCCTCGAATTCCCGCCTGCAGTCCCTGAGCCGCTGGGCCCTGGCTGTCGCCCTCGGTGCCGGTCTGGCGGCTGTGGTTCATGCCCACGGTGACGTGACGCCTCAGGCGGTCGACACCAGCACCCTGCCCAAGCTGGGCGAGAAATGGTTGCCGACCAATCCGTACACGCCGGATGTGCCCGAATACAAAGAGGCCCTGCGCATCGGCACCTCGGCGTACAACCAGAACTGCGCCCGCTGCCACGGCCTGGAGGCCATCTCGGGTGGTATCTCGCCCGACCTGCGCAAGTTCGACCAGGAATGCTCCGGTCTCGCCGATGCCGCCAAGAAGAATGAGTGCTTCAAGGAAATGGACGAGTACTACATGGCCACGGTGCGGCGCGGCCGGGTCCGCGATGGACGGGTGTACATGCCGCCGTTTGAGGGCACACTCTCGCAGGAAGCGATCTGGACCATCAAGACCTACATCAATACCCGGCGCGAGCCTTGAGCAGGCCTGTGCCGACCACGGCAGCACCGGATGACAAGGAGACAGTAGCGTGAACAGAACACGGTTGCACACTGGCGGGTGGAGGCCTGACGAACCTGCCAGCCCTCAGCGTCGACGATGGATGGCCGCCGCTCTGTGCGCGACGGCAGCACCGCTGTCACTGGCGCAACGTCCCGATGAGGGCGAACCGTCCGAGTTCGAAGTGATCCAGCGACGGGGCTCGCTCATTGTGGCCGTCTACAAGGACAACGAGCCTTATTCTTATGGGCCACCCGGCGAGATGCGCGGGCTGGATATCGACATTGCCCGCGCACTCACCCGTGAAATGGGCCTGGGCCTGTCGCTGCTGCCGTTCCAGGCGGCCGAGGACATGCACGGCGACCTGCGCAACATGGTGACCCGTGGTCATTACCTCGGCTACGGGCCGGCGGACCTGCTGATGCGGGCGCCGGTCGACATGCACCTCATGATGGCCAACCGACTGGCGCTGATCTTTGGCACCTACCAGAAAGAGGTGCCGGCGCTGCTGCGTGACAGTCGGCGCATCGAGCGGGCCGACGTGCCGGATGACCTCAAGGGGCAGGTGCTGGCCGGCGAGCGGGGCATGGGCCTGACCTCGGCCCTGATGGGTTATGGCGGGGGACTGCTCAAGGAGCAGGTCCGCCTGTTCGATACCGGCCTGCTGGCAGCCGAAGCGGTGGTCAAGGGGGAGGCGGCGGCGGCCTATGTGACACGTGCCCAGGCCGAATACGTGCTGGCTCGACAGGGCACAGTGCCCGACCATCTCGTCATCGACGAGCTCAAGCTGGGCAATCTGGTGGACCGCGGCTGGCCTGTGGGGGTGGCGGTCAAGTCACGCAACCGCGAACTGCGTCTGCTGGTCGAGGAGTCGTTCAAGCGCCTTCACGCCTCGGGCGAGATGCTGTCGATCTTCCGAAAGAACAAGCTGACGCTCACCACCGCCTGAGCAACGGCCTCCGGCGCAGGCCGACGGCGTCTGCCCGCTGTGGGTGCTCAGGCGCCCGGCCGCTTGCGCCCGAGCTTGCGGTACACCGTCGCCCGGCTGATGCCCAGGGCACGTGCCGCTTCCATCACGTTGCCGCGAGCGTCCTCCACCGCCTTGCGGATCAGCGCGGTTTCCACCTCCTTGAGCGGTACCGCGTGGCGCGACAGTGCCGCATCGGGCGAGAGCCGGACGTCCTGCGCCAGCACCTGCAGCCGCAGACCACTCCACAGCGGTACCTCGACAGGACCGTTGTGCTGGCGCGCCGCGTCGAACAGGCTGCTCAATGGCAGAGCCAGATAGGCGCTGGCGTGTCCTGCCGCAATCTGGGCGGGCAGCCCCAGCATCTCCGCTGCCGGCCGGTTCAGTCCGGTGATGTGGCCCTCGTCGTCCAGCGAGATGAGGCCGTCGCTGTCGTCGCCCAGCACCCGGCCAGGCCAGTTCAT
>SBFU01000376.1 GCA_006227785.1 Burkholderiales bacterium | reverse complement strand
GCTCGGCGGGGGCCAGTTGCAGCAATCCCTGCTCGATGAGTTGGCGCACCAAGGGCGCCACATTGGTGCCCACGAGCACCGACAGCTCGCGGACACCGCGCCGGCCATTGGCCAGAAGCAGCAAGGCATGCGCCTTGCGACCCAGGGTCTGCGGGTGGGGCAGCATATGCCAGGCCTTGGCCGTGCGCTGCAGGCATGTTGGTGTCTCGGTGTCTGGCTGCATGTCTGGACTCCCTGCGGTGGTCGTTGGCGACCCCGAGGCACGGAAGTTTGGCATCGGTTCGTGTCAGGCCGTTGACAGACCGTTCACCCGCTGATCCGCTTCAGATTCCGATGGTCGGTCGTCGGTGTCCTGTGCAGGCATACCCCCGGCTGCGGTGCTACAGTCGTGAAAAATTGCACGCTGGTCCGTGCGGTCACGCGACGCCTGGTCGCAGCAGGGTGGGTTTGGTGGACTCCTTTGAACAACTCAGGGCACAGGTGCCCGTCGTCTTCGGACGCAGCCTGGACCGGGCGATCGCCGGCCTTCAGGCGCGCAGCGGGTCGCGCCGCGAGGTGGTGGTGTTCGACCGCACGGCTGCCGTCTGGGGGGACCTGCTGCGTCGGCGCGCCGACCTGTGTACCGCATTCCTGCACGGGCTGGACGAGGTGGTCCGTGGACGGGAATTGCCATGGCCGCCCCAGTCCCGTCATGTGATCCTGGCCACGCACGACACGCAACCCTTGCTCGAGATTGAAACCGGGGGTGCCATGGTGTCGGCGCCTGTGCCGCTGGAGTCCTCGGAGCTGGCCGAAGACGCGGGTCTGGTCCGTGCCCACAGCGCGTGTCTCGAGTCGGTGCTGGCGCGCGAAACCCCCGAAGTCATGGTCCGGTTCGAGCGCCTGGCCTCGCCCAGGCATTGGCTGGCCCTCGCCTGGATCCTCATGGACGAGGCGTCTGCCGATCTGGCCACCCTTCAGCGGCGCATGAAACACCTGGCGCCCGCGCTGGTCGATGAGCTTCTGAGCCTGTATCGGCGGCTGGCGGGGGCTGGTACCGGGGCAGCGGCCTTGCCACTGACCGACCTGCAGCAGGCAGCGGGCGCTGAGGACCTGCCACCGCTGGAGAGCCTGTGCCTGCCTTTCCATGAACTTGAACCCCAGTGGCTCAAGGCCTTTCTCACACCAGCCAATGGCCGGCTGAAGTCGTCGCTGCCGGTTCATTTTCATGACCTCGTCCAGGCGCAGATCGAAAAACTGGCCAACGCCGACCGCACGGAAGTCGGCCAGGGACCGGAGGCGTCGGGTGCGCCGGGTGTGTCCAGCCACCTCGATCGGGATCTCTGGGGCCCATGGTCCAACCCGGCAACGCGTGCCATTCACTTGCTGACCCTGAAGGCAGGCTCCGAGAGCTTCGAACAGGTGGTGGCGCTTGACGTGGTGCGCGGACTGGTCGGCCGCCTGGCCGGTGACCCGCTGCTGTTGCGTCCCGTCGGCGAAGCCATCGTCGGGCTGGAGCCCGCCTTGCTGCGTCTGGCCCTTGAGCAGCCCCGATTCATCACCCAGCCGACGCACCCGGCCCGACGCTTGCTGGATGCCGTGCTGCACCGGGCGGTTGAGCACAACGACATCGCCAACCCGACCTTCAACAGTTTCTTCCAGCCGGTGCTCCAGGCCTTTCAGTCGCTCAACGCCTTGCCCAGGGCAGGCACCGGTGAGTTCTCACGGGCGCTTGATCAGCTTTCGACCGCCTGGCGCGCCAGTGACGAGGCCTGGCAGGCCCAGCAGGCGCAGCGTCTGCAGGCCATCCGGCTGGCCGACGAGCGCCAGGCCCTGGCCGACAGGATCACGCTCGAGCTGTCCCAACTGCCGGAAATGGCCGAAGCACCGGGGTTCGTGGTGTCCTTCTTGTGCGGATGGTGGGCCACGGTGCTGGCCAGTGCGCGGCTGTCGCCATCGCCGGAAGGTCTGGACCCGCAGGTCTGCCAGCGCGTGGTGGCCTCCCTTCTGTGGAGCACGCAGCCGTCCGTTCTCGAGCATGAGGCCGAATCGGTCCGCACGGCGCTGCCCGAACTGATCGGCAACCTGCGTCAGGGATTGGCCGCCATCGGCAAGACGGACGATGAGACACGTCCGTTTTTCGATGCGCTCATGGAATGGCACCAGCCGTTGATGGTGCCCCGCCAGGACGAGGCTGTCGCGTCGTCGATACCCTCCGGACCGGTGGAGACCGCCACCGATGCAGGCCCGCCCACAGAACCCATGATCGAACGGGACACGCCGGCCGAAGACGGCACAGGCTACCGGCCTGACGGCCCCTGGCTTGGCCGGGGTGAGCTGGAGTCGGTGGGGGTGGAAGAGGCCCGCTTCACCGACTTCGCAGAGCTTGGCGCCCTGCGCTCGCGCGAAAGCCCGCAGCTGCCGCCGGGGTCCGAACTGGACGATGCGTCCGTGCAAGCCGTTCTGGCGGAGCTGCGACCCGGCATCTGGGTCGATTTGCAGTCACAAGGCGAATGGCTGCGTGCGCAACTGGTCTGGTCCAACCCGGCGGCCACCCTGTTCATGTTCAACAGCGCGGGCGGCCGTACCCACTCGATGAGCCGTCGCAGTTGTATCAAGCTCATCCAGGCCCGCCGGCTCTCACCCGTGCCTGTGGCGCCGGACATCCAGCTGGCGATGGGCGTGATCACCGGCTCGCCACCGAACCAGAACTGACCAGGCGCAGGGCTGCGGTGCGCTCTCGCGGGCGACAGCGGCGGGTCCGGGCTTGGCATAACATCCGCCAATGAGCACCGCCTCCCTGGGCACGACACCAACGCCCGAATCCGTACCCCTGCAACAGGACGCTGCCGTGATTGGTCTGGTCGGCCTGGCGCACGGAACCTCCCATTTCTCGCACCTGTTGCTGGCACCGCTGTTCCCCGTGTTCATGCGCGACTTCGGCCTCAGCTTTGCCGATGTCGGCTTGCTCATGAGCATCTTCTTCGTGATCTCGGGTGTCGGGCAGGCCCTGTCGGGCTTTGTGGTTGATCGCATTGGTGCGCGGCCGGTGCTGTTCGTTGCCATCTCCTGCTTTCTTGTGGCTTCACTGGTGGCATCCCAGGCTTCGGGGTATGGCGGGCTGGTGATGGTGGCCATGCTGGCCGGATTGGGCAACGCACCGTTCCACCCGGCCGATTTCACCATCCTGAACCAGCGGGTGTCGGCCGCACGGCTGGGTTATGCGTTCAGTGTGCACGGCCTGACCGGCAACCTGGGCTGGGCGCTGGCGCCGGCCTTTCTGGTGGGGATCACCGCCATGGCCGACTGGCGCACCGCCTATCATGCTGCGGCGGTTTTCTATCTGGTCGTGCTGGGTGTGCTGTTCTGGCAGCGTGAACGCCTGTTCACCCAGGTGGCACAGCGCCACCCGAACGCCTCGGCCCGATCCGACCTGGCCTTCCTCAGGTTGCCGGTGGTCTGGTGGTGTTTTGCCTTCTTCCTGCTCTCCACCATGACCCTGGCGGTGGTCCAGAGCTTTGGCCCTTCGATTCTGAAGGCCGTGCACGGGGTGGGCATGGAGGCGGCCACCCTGACCTTGAGCGCCTACATGGTCTGCGGCGCCTTTGGCATGCTGGTGGGCGGTTTTGTGGCCACCTGGGGGCAGCGCCGTCACTGGAGCAGCGATCGTGTGGTGGCCTGGTCCATGACCGGGGGCGGTCTGATGCTGCTGGTCTGTGCCACCGGCGCGCTCGGCGCCACGGGCACCATGGTGGCGCTGGCCCTGACCGGTTTTGCCGTCGGCGTGGGTGGGCCGAGTCGGGACATGATGATCAAGAAGGCCACACCCAAGGGCGCGACCGGACGTGTCTACGGCACCGTCTACTCCGGACTGGACACCGGATTTGCCATTTCCCCCCTGTTCTTCGGCGTGCTGATGGACCATGGTTGGTACGCCGCCACGCTGGCGGGCGCCGGTCTGGTGCTGCTGGTCTCTGTCTACGCGGCCGTGGGTGTGGGCCGCCGTACCACGCCCCATTGATCTCCCCTAATCCGATTGCTGAACATGACCCAGAAACTGGCTGGCCATCTGCTTGTCGAATGCCTGATCGCGCAGGGCGTCACCCATGCCTTCGGCGTGCCGGGAGAGAGTTACCTGGCTGTGCTGGACGGCTTTCACGCCCATGCCGACAGGATCCGATTCGTGATCAACCGCCAGGAGGGCGGGGCGGCCTTCATGGCCGAGGCACAGGGCAAACTGACCGGAAGGCCGGGCGTGTGTTTTGTGACCCGAGGGCCAGGCGCCACCAACGCCTCCATCGGGCTGCACACGGCCTTCCAGGACTCGACTCCCATGGTGCTGTTCGTGGGTGATGTCGCCAGCGATGCGCGCGACCGTGAGGCCTTCCAGGAGGTCGACTACAGCGTGTTCTTCGGGCCCTCGACCCGTGGCATGGCCAAGCGTGTGGAGCGCATCGACGACGCGCGGCGCATCCCGGAGTATGTGGCGCGTGCCTTTGCCACCGCCATGAATGGCCGGCCCGGACCGGTGGTGCTGGTGTTGCCGGAAGACATGCTGACGCAAGCGGTCGATGCCCAGCCCCTGCCACGCGTGGAGGCGGTGCAGGCATGGAGCGACCCTGGCGCCCTGCGTGAGTTGCGCAGCCTGCTGCTGTCGGCCGAGCGCCCTCTGGTGCTGGCCGGTGGGGGCGGCTGGACTCCGCAGTCGGCGGCGGCTCTGCAACGTTTCGCCGAAAACTGGCAGCTGCCGGTGGCCAACACCTTTCGTTTCCAGGACACCTTCGACAACCACCACCCGCTGTACGCCGGGGACATGGGACTGGGCATCAACCCGGCGCTGGCCCGGCGCATCCGCGAAAGCGACCTGCTGTTGGCCATCGGTCCGCGCCTGGGCGAGTCCACCACCGGCGGGTACACGCTTCTGGAAGCCCCCGTGCCCCGACAGAAGCTGATCCACATCCATGCCAGTGCCGAAGAACTGGGCCGGGTCTACCAGCCTGCGCTGGCCATCAACGCCACCATGAATGCGGCCGCCCGCAGCCTGGAGGTGCTGACCGCCCCCACCGAGGTGACCTGGAGCGCCTGGACCGCGGCCTGCCACGCCGACTACGAAACCCATGTCGACGTCGGCAACTACGGCACTGTGCTGCCGGGTCCGGTCGACATGGCCGCCATCGTCCACACGCTGCAAAAGCACCTGCCCGCCGATGCCGTTCTGACCAACGGCGCCGGCAACTTCGCCACCTGGCTGCACCGCTTCTACCGCTACCCCGGACTGGCCAAGGGGCACAAGACGCAGCTGGCCCCCACCAACGGGGCCATGGGCTACGGTGTGCCGGCCGGCATTGCCGCATCGGTCCTGACCGGTCGCACCGTGTTCACCATAGCGGGCGACGGCGACTTCCTGATGAACGGACAGGAGCTGGCCACCGCCGTGCAGCATGGCGCGCGCAGCATCATCTTGCTGGTGGACAACGGCACCTACGGCACCATCCGCATGCACCAGGAGCGCGAGTACCCGGCACGTGTCAGCGGTTCGGACCTGCGCAACCCCGACTTCTGTGCGCTGGCCAGGGCCTATGGCTATGCGGCCGAGCGGGTGGAAGAGACGGCCGCCTTCGAGGCGGCGCTGTTGCGGGCACTCCAGGCAGATTGCGGCACGCTGATTCACCTGCCGCTGGATGCCCAGGTGATCACCACGCGGGGCACCCTCGACGACATCAGGCAGCAGGCACAGCGTCAGGGTCGCTGATAAATAATACTTA
>SBFU01000358.1 GCA_006227785.1 Burkholderiales bacterium | reverse complement strand
CACCAGGTACCCGAGGTGGCGATGACCCCGTCGGCGGTTCCCGCCAGGGCCGACTTGGCGGCTGGACGGTCCCCTGCCGTTAGTCCCGGATCTTCGCCTGCGGGAGCCATACCCGGCGCGCCGCGGTTATCCCTGGGCATCCCGCAGGGAGATGATGGGCCAGCCCCGCTCCCGGGCGTGGCGCGCCAGGCATTCATCCGGGTCCACCGCCACGGGGCGATCGACCAGTTCCAGCAGGGGGATGTCGTTATGGGAGTCGCTGTAGAAATGGCTGCCGCTCAGGTCGCCACCCCGCTCGGTCAGCCAATCATGCAGACGCTCGACCTTGCCGTGCTGAAAGGAGGGGGTCCCGGCGACCTCGCCGGTGAAAAGCCCCCCCTGCTCCTCCGGGATGCTGGCGATGAGGTGGGGGATGCCGAAGCGGTCGGCGATGGGCGCGGTGACGAAGGCGTTGGTGGCGGTGATGATCAGCAGGGTGTCCCCCGCGGCTCGGTGCCGCTCCACCAGGGCCAGCGCGCCGGCGAGGACGATGGGTTCGATCTTCTCGGCCAGGAAGTGGGCCCGCCAGCCGAGCAACGCCTCCCGGTCGTGGTCACGCAGAACCCGAAGCGAAAAGCGCATGAATTCATGGATATCGAGCCGTCCCTCCTTGTATTCGCGATAGAACCGCTCGTTTTCGCGCTCGTAGTATTCCCGGTCCACGATGCCCTTTTCGGCGAGGAAGAGGCCCCAGAGGTAGTCCGAGTCCCCCGCCAGTAGGGTGTTGTCGAGGTCGAAGATCGCTAATGCCACGATGCTGATCCAGTTGAGAGGCCCGGGTCTATCGCTCCAGGGACTCCACCACCGCCAGGGCGGCCATGTTGACCAGACGACGGACGGTGGAGGTGGTGGTGAGGATATGGACCGGCCGGGCGGCGCCGAGGAGGATGGGGCCGATGGTGACGCCCTCGCCGCCGGTCATCTTGAGCAGGTTGTAGGCGATGTTGGCGGCATCGATGTTGGGCATGATGAGCAGGTTGGCCTCCCCTTTGAGGGGGGAATCCGGATTGGCGGCGCGGCGGAATTCCTCGGACAGGGCGGCGTCGCCGTGCATCTCGCCATCCACCTCCAGCTCGCCGGCGGTCATGGCATCGATGAGGGCGGCGGCATGGCTCATCTTGCGGGCGGATTCGGAGGGGCTGGAGCCAAAATTGGAGTGGGACAGCAAGGCCACCTTGGGCTGGACGCCAAAGCGGCGCACCTGCTCGGCGGCCTGGAGGGTCATCTCGGCGATCTGCTGGGCATCCGGGTCCTGGTTGACGTGGGTGTCGCACATGAACAGGGAGCGGCCGGGCAACATGAGGAAGTTCATCGCCGCCAAGGTGTTGACGCTGGAACGCTTGCCGATGACGTCGCGGATGACCTGGAGGTGGTCGGCATAGAGTCCACTGGTGCCGCACAGCAGGCCATCGGCGTACCCCAGCTTGAGCAGCATGGCGCCGATGACGGTGTTGTCGCGGCGCAGGGTGGACTTGGCGATGGCTGGGGTCACGCCGCGCCGGACCATCAGTCTGAGATAGCCTTCCCAGCATTCACGGTAGCGCTCATCGGATTCCGGGTTGACCAGGTCGAAGTCCACGCCCGGGCGCATACGCAGCTTGGCTTTCTGCAACCGGTATTCGATCACGCTGGGCCAGCCGATGAGAATGGGGCGGGCGATCCGTTCCTCGATGAGGATCTGGGCGGCGCGTAGCACCCGCTCGTCCTCGCCTTCGGCCAGGATGATGCGTTTGCCGGGGGTGCGGCGGGCGGCCTGGAAGACGGCGCGCATGCCTACGCCGGTGCGGTAGATGAACTCGGTCAGCTTGGCGCGGTAGGCGTCCCAGTCGGTGATGGGACGGGTGGCGACCCCGGAGGCGATGGCGGCTTGGGCCACCGCCGGGGCGATGCGCACGATCAGCCGCGGGTCGAAGGGGGTCGGGATCAGATAGTCCGGGCCGAAGCTCAGTTCCCGGTTGGGATAGGCGAGGGCCACTTCATCCGTGACCTCGGCTTCCGCCAGGTCCGCGATAGCGCGCACGCTGGCGATCTTCATCGCTTCGGTAATGCTGGTGGCGCCCACGTCCAGGGCGCCGCGGAAGATGAAGGGGAAGCACAGGACGTTGTTGACCTGGTTGGGATAGTCCGAGCGGCCGGTGGCGATGATGGCATCCGGCCGCGCCGCCTTGGCCAGGTCGGGCATGATCTCTGGGATGGGATTGGCCAGGGCGAGGATCATGGGCCGGTCGGCCATGGTCTTGACCATCTCGGGGGTCAGGACTCCGGCGGTAGACAGGCCGAGGAAGATGTCGGCGCCAACGATGGCGTCGCCCAGGGTGCGTACGGGAGTGTCCCGGGCATAACGGGCCTTGGATTCATCCAGTCTCCCCGGTCGTCCAACAAAGATCACGCCCTTGGAGTCACAGACGGTGACCAGCTCCCGACGGATACCCAGTTCACACCAGAGGTCGAGGCAGGAGATGGCCGCCGCCCCGGCGCCGGAGCAGACCACCTTGACCGCGCCGATGTCCTTGTCGACCACCTTGAGGCCATTGAGCAGGGCGGCGGCGGAGATGATGGCGGTGCCGTGCTGGTCGTCGTGGAAGACCGGTATCTTCATCCGCGCCTTGAGCTGGCGCTCGATGTAGAAACACTCCGGAGCTTTGATATCCTCCAGATTGACCCCGCCCAGGGTCGGCTCCAGGGCGGCGATCATCTCGATCAGCCGGTCCGGGTCCTTTTCCGCCAGTTCGATGTCGAAGACGTCGATGCCGGCGAACTTCTTGAACAGACAGCCCTTGCCTTCCATCACCGGCTTGCCGGCCAGCGGGCCGATGTCGCCCAGACCCAGCACGGCGGTGCCGTTGGTGATCACGCCCACCAGGTTGCCCCGGCTGGTGTACTCGGCCGCCAGGCTCGGATCGGCCTGTATCGCCAGGCACGGGTAGGCCACGCCCGGCGAATAGGCCAGCGACAGGTCGCGCTGGTTGGACAGCGGCTTGGTGGGGGTGACGGCGACCTTGCCCTTGCTCGGGGTGCGGTGGTATTCAAGCGCGGCGTCGCGCAGGGCTTGTTCTGCTGGGGTCATGGTGTTCTCTGGATGCGGGCCGCCCGGGGGGCGAGCGGTCATTGTGACACGCGCAACAGGTCCGCGAGCGTGCGGGCGATCACCTTGGTGGCGCGGCGAAGATCCTCCAGTTCCAGGTGCTCATCGGCCCGCTTGGCGTTCGACTCGCGAACCGTTCGCGGGCCGGCACCATAGATCACGCCAGGAATGCCGCGCTCCACATACAGGCGCACATCGGTGTACAGCGGCGTGCCCAGGGCCGGTATCGGTTCACCGAACACCGCCTGCCCGTGCTTCTGGATCGCTTGCACCAGCGGTGCATTGCCGGCCAGCGGCTTCATGGCGCGCGCCAGCAGAATGCGGCGGATGTCCACCCGGATGTCTGCGCCGCCGCGTGGGGGGCGGTAGCTGGCCGCAGCCTCCTCGATGGTGCGCCGGATCGAGGCTTCGACGTCGGATGGGTCTTCCTCCGGGATCATGCGCCGGTCCAGCTTGATCACCACCTTGCCCGGAATGACATTGGTGTTGGTGCCCCCCTGGATCAGACCCACGTTCAGATAGGGATGGCTGATGCCATCGACGTTCGAACGCACCTTGAGGTAGTCGGCATTCAGGGCGTACAGGGCATTCAGGATGTGGGTCGCGGCCTGCAGGGCATCGGTGCCGCTGTCGGGGATGGCCGCGTGGGCCATGTCGCCATGCACCGTCACCTCCAGCTGCAGGCAGCCGTTGTGGGCCACCACCACCTGGTAGCTGAAGCCGGCGGCGATCATCAGGTCCGGCCTGGTCAGGCCTTGGTCGAGCAGCCAGCCGGGGCCTACCTCGCCACCGTATTCCTCGTCATAGGTCACATGCAGTTCGACCGCTCCCTGCAGGGGTGCTCCCAGCGCCTCCAGGGCGCGGATGGCGAAGGTGAAGCTGGCAATGTCGCTCTTGCTGACCGCGGTCGCACGGCCATAGATCTTGCCGTCCACGATCTCGCCGCCGTAGGGGTCGTGCGTCCATCCTTCGCCGGGGGGCACCACATCGCCGTGGGCATTGAGCGCGATGGTCTGACCGCCGTCGCCGAAGCGGCGGCGGACAATCAGGTTGGTGACGCTTTGCAGGCCAGCCGCCCTGACCTCGGCGTCGGGCACAGCGTGTCGCTCGGGCGCCAGCCCCATGGCGGTGAGCAGTTCGGCAGTGCGCTCGGCGTGGGGAGCGTTGTTGCCCGGCGGTGTGTCGGTGGGAACGCGCACGAGCTCCTGAAGAAAATGCACTTCCTCGTTGAAGTGGCGGTCGATCCATTCGTCCAATCGTTCGTGCTGTGTGGTCATGGTGTGGTGTGGAGGAGGTTGGCCTGGCTGCGTTGGGTCGGGTTGATGACCTCAGCCTTCGCTGGCCAGTTGTTGCAGCAGATGGTCAAAGGCCTGGACCGCCAGGTCCATATCGTCGGTGGTGGTCGATTCCAACGGGTTGTGGCTGATGCCGCTGTTTTCGCCGCGCACGAACAGCATGGCCTGCGGCATGATCTCGTGCAGCTTCATGGCATCGTGTCCGGCCCCGCTGGGCATGCGGTGCAGTGGCACACCCAGGGCGGTACAGGCGGCTTCCCAGCGCGCCTGCCAGGCGGGGGCGCTGGGCGCCGCGGCGGCGCGCATGGTCTCTTCCAGGGTGTGGCGCACGCCACGGCGTTCGCAGATTTCGCTGAGCTTCGCCAGCACGTCGCGCACCAGCGCGTCGCGCTGTTCGTCGGTCGGTGCCCGCATGTCCAGGCTGAACCGGCAGGCGCCAGGCACCACGTTGATGGAGCCGCCCGGCACCTGCAGCATGCCGACGGTGGCGACCGAGTCGCCGTCCTGCGCGGCGCGCTGCTCGGCATAGAGGATCAGTTCGGCCACCGCAGCGGCGGCGTCGCGGCGGCGGTCCATGGGTGTGGTGCCAGCATGGCTGGCCATGCCGATGACTTCGCCCACGTAGCGCACGCTGCCATTGATGCTGGTGACGATGCCCAGCGGCAGATGGAGTTCGTTGAGGACTGGCCCCTGCTCGATGTGCACCTCGACGAAGCCCAGGTACCGCGACGGATCGCGCTGCAACTTGGGGATGTCATCCACGCACAGGCCGGCGTGCTGCATGGCTTCCCGCATGGTGATGCCGTCGGCGTCCTTCTGCTCGAGCCAGGCGGGGTCAAAATGTCCGGTGAGCGCGCCCGAACCCAGGAAGGTGGCCTTGTAGCGCTGGCCTTCCTCTTCGGCAAAAGCCACCACTTCGATGCCAAAGGGCAGGCGGTGGCCGGCGGTGTGCAGCTTCTGCACGCAAGCCATGGGCACGAAGATGCCCAGGCGCCCGTCGTATTTGCCCCCGTTGCGGACTGTGTCGTAATGCGAACCCGTCATGAGGTACCTGGCACCGGGCTTGGACGGGTGGTAGCGCCCCACCACGTTGCCGACGGCGTCGATCTCGATCTCGTCGAATCCGCAGTCCTTCATCCAGTGGCTGATCCGCTGGGCGCAGGCGCGATGCGCGTCGGTCAGGTAGGTGACCGTGAGCTGTCCCTTTTCCGCATAGCCCGGGTCGCTGTGCTGCGCCAGCGTCTCCTGCCAGTCCCACACGCGCTGGCCGTCCACCGGCTCGAAGCCGAACTTGTCGTTCAGCCGGATCTCGGCGATGCGGTGGATGTTGCGCAGGCA
>SBFU01000345.1 GCA_006227785.1 Burkholderiales bacterium | reverse complement strand
CCGGACATGCCCGGCATGTTGTAGTCGGTCAGCATCAGGTCGAACCCGCCCGGGTTGTTGCGGACCGCATCGATGGCCTGTTGCTGGTCGCTGAAACCGGTGACACGGTAGCCGCGCCGCTCCAGCAGGCGGCGCACCAGGAACACCAGGGTATCGTCGTCATCGAGGTAGAGAATATGCCGCGGGTCGGCACCAAGGGTCTCTGACATGGTCTCACTTTCCAAAGACGGGGTGACTGTGGCGGACCCCGACGGTGCCATTGTGACCCCTTCGGACGCCGTGGTGTTCCCCAGCCTGCCAGCGGTCGGCAAAATGGCGGTGGGCACTGCCGGGAAGAACAGCGAAAAGCAGGTGCCCCGTCCAGGATCGCTGTCCACCTCGATACCACCGCCGTGGGCCTCGACGATGCCCAGCACCACGGGCAGACCCAGGCCGGTGCCCTGGCCCACGGGTTTGGTGGTGAAAAAAGGCTCGAACATGCGCCGTTTGACGGCCTCGCTCATGCCACAGCCGTTGTCCTGCACCCGGACCCGCACCAGGCCGACCCCCTTGCGCAGACATTCCTGGGCCAGTTCGGCCGGGACCGCAGGATGGTCGGCGGGCAGGGCGTCGAGCAGGAACTCGACGCGGCCGGACCGTCCCTGCAGGGCGTGGACCGCGTTGGTGCCGAGGTTGAGAAACACCTGCCCCAGCTGGGTGGCATCGGCCTGAATCGGTGGGGTGCTGCAATCGACGTCCTGCACCAACTGCACCTGCGGCGGCAACGCGGTGCGCAGCAAGGTGCAGGCCTCGTTGACCACCGCACGCACGTCGACCGGTGTCTGCTCCAGAGGCTGCTGCCGGCTGAAGGCCAGAATCTGCCGCACCAGTTCGCGCCCCCGCCGGGCGGCGGTGCTGATCTCGTGCAGGCTCTCGCGCGCCGGCGCATCGCGCGGCAGGTCGTGCCGGGCCAGATCGGCATTGCCCAGAATGGCCGCCAGGATGTTGTTGAAATCGTGGGCCACGCCACCCGCCAGGGTCCCCAGTGCCTCCATCTTCTGAGACTGGGCCAGCTGGCTCTGCAAGGCCTTCTGCTCGGCTTGCATGGCACGCAGCGAGGAAATGTCCACAAAGGTCAGCACCACATGGCGCAAGCCTCCCTGGGCGTCGTTTTCGGGGTAGGCGTTGCACAGCGCCCAGCGGGTGGCACCGGTGTCGTCGATCGGCATGCCCATCACCACATCGCGCACCGGTTGCCCGGTGGCCAGCACGCGTTCGAAGGGCATTTCATGGCGCGGCATCGGCTGGCCGTCTTCGCGCAGCATGGCCCAGCCGCTGCGGGTCGGTTCGGGCAGCGCGCTGTTGACACCGCCAGGCCCCCAGCCGAGAAAGCCCCGCGCCGCCGAGTTGATGCTGGCCAGTGTCTGGTCAGGACGGAACACCATGATGCCGGCGCTCAGGTTCTCGATCAGGGCACGCGAGTCGGCCTCCCGGATCTGCAGGTCGCGGCGCGCCCTCTCGTTGAGCTGCTGCAGCCGGGACGACACCAGCGCGGAGTACAGGACAAACCGCACCAGCACATCGAGCATGAAAACAATCAGCATCACCGGAACGATCGGGCTCAGGCGCGATGGACCACCCCCGTCGGGCAGCCACCACACAACCGCCGCGACACTGCCCAGCAGCACGGCTTCGGCCCAGCACACCCGGCGAATGTTCTGCAGTTCGGTCTGTCGGCCATCCGGATCAACCTGGCGAATGTCGCGCAGCATCAGGTACAGCAACAACAGGCCCACGGCAGAGAACACACCCTGGCGTGCCGGGATCGAATCCCACACGGTGTACAGCAGGCTGTTGACCAGGCAGAGCGCGATGGCTGCCGGGGCGATGACGCGCGTCGGCAGGGGCAGCCCCAGGTGGCTGCGCAGGCCGATCCAGGACAGCACGATTGCCATGGCCAGCAGCGAATTGGCCAAACCAATGGTCAGGAAGTCGGGCACCACGCCGCGCAGCCCCAGGCCAAGCGAGCCCAGGACCGACAACAGGGTGGCCAGAGCCCACCAGCCAGGTCCGGCAATTTCCGGATGGCGCCGGGCCTGGAACGCGAATGCCCAGCAGACGAGCACATCCACGCAGACCCGCACGACCAGAATGGTCAGAAGGTCGATCGTCATCCGCGAGGACTACGGGCCGGGTTCATGTCGAAATTGAAGCACATCCGCCGGTGACCCGGGGCAAAAAAAGCACCGGAAATACGGGCGTAATCCCGTCCAGTCGCTGGCGGGACAAAAACGCAGGCGGGCGCGCGCCAGAATTCCGCCCATGGGAACCCTTTACCTTGTACGGCACGGCCAGGCCTCGTTCGGCGCCGACGACTACGACCAGCTCAGCGACCTGGGGCAACGCCAGTGCGAGCAGCTCGGGCGCCACTGGGCACAGCGCGGGCAACGCTTCGACGCCGTCATCATGGGCACCTTGAAGCGCCACCGCCAGACCTGGGAGGCCATGGCCCATGGCGCCGGCTGGCAGCAGGACCCGCTGCCCTGGCCCGGGCTCAATGAATACGACAGTGAGGCCGTGATTCGCAGCATCTACAGCCAGCCACTGGAGCGCCCCGACACGCCCGAGCTGTACCGCCACCACTTCCGACTGCTGCGAGACGGTCTGGCGCAGTGGATGGCAGGAACCGTCAGCCCACGCGGCATGCCCAGCTACCCCGATTTCGTGGCCGGCGTGACCTCGGCGCTGGACCATGTGCGCCAGCACCATGCCGGACAGCAGGTGCTGATCGTCTCCAGCGGCGGGCCCATCGCCACCGCCGTCGGGCATGTGCTGGGGCTGAGCCCGGAGCGCACCATCGACCTGAACATGCGCATCCGCAACAGTGCCGTAACGGAATTGCAGTTTTCGCCCAAGCGACACACCCTGCTGACCTACAACACGCTGCCCCACCTCGACCGGCCAGACCTGACCGACTGGATCACCTATGCCTGAGCCTGGCGCCCGGTCGGTTTCAGTCGAAGGCCGTGCGGTCGGACAGGGTATCTGGCGGCAGTTGGTCGATCTCTGACAGCAGCTGGGCCAGCGCCCGACCGGCTGCACCGACCAGTTCACGCCCGCGTTCGGCGTCGGCCGCACGTGCATTGCCCACCGCCCCGTTGGCGTTGTAGTCCTGCATCATCCAGCCCAGCTTGGCACTGCGGCCATTGCCCAGGATGGGGAAATGCTCGGCGCGGTCCTGCGAGGTGGAGCGGAAATACTCGGCCTGCTCCAGCCGCACCCGATCGGGCTTGAGCGCCAGCATCATGGAGGTCTCGATCTCGCCGCCATGGATGCCGAAACGGTGCTCCTGCGGGGCAAAGGCGCTGTTGAGGTCGTTTCCGCCTTCATCCAGCAAGGGCAGGTTGAACCAGCTGCAGCTGTAGACCAGCATCCTGCGGCGGGCCCGCAGGTCGCGCGCCACCAGGTCCAGCGCCCCCACCTGGCCGCCATGGGCATTGATCAGCACCAGCTTGTGGACACCGCTGTCGGCCACCGCGTCACCGATTTCGGTCCACAGGCGGATCAGGGTCTCGGCCTTGAGGCTGAGCGTGCCCGGAAAGCGGGTGTGCTCCGGCGAAAAGCCGATGGCCTGGGTGGGCAGCACCAGCACCGGCAGATCGCCCGGCAAGTGGGGCATGGCGGCGGCGACCACGCCTTCGACCAGATTGGTGTCCACCGACAGCGGCAGGTGCGGGCCGTGCTGCTCGGTGGCGCCCAGCGGCAGCACGGCAATCGCCCGCGCACGATCAAGGGTGGCGAAGTCGGCGGTGCTCAGGTCGGCCCAGAAACGGACCGGCGCGCGTTGGGGCGGGGACATGACGGGTATCTTACGCCGGAGCGGCCACTGCCCATGCCGCCGCCAACAACAACAGTCTTGGCTTATATTCCCGCTGGGTGCCGCATCGGCGGACGGAACTTGTGGCGGCGCCTTTCCTCCCAGAACTGGGACCCGCCGGCATTTGTGCAGAGCTCGAAGGCCCGGTCCCGTGCCCGCCCCGTCCTATTCCATGCGCCACCTGAAAACACCGCTCTCCTCTGCTCGCCTGTTACTGGCCGGACTCCTGCTGGCAGGTTCGGCACAGGCGCAGCTCCCGATTCCGGGTGTGGTGGACACCGGGCAGGTGCGCGCCGAACTGCTGGCCCACGCCCCCGAGGGCGTACAGCCCGGCACCACGGTCTGGCTCGGACTGCGCCTGCAGCACGCCCCCGATTGGCACACCTACTGGAAGAACCCGGGTGACTCCGGCCTGCCCACCGAACTGCAGTGGACCTTGCCGGAGGGGGTGACGACCGGCGAGATCGCGTGGCCGACACCACGCAAGTTCCCGCTCGGCAACCTGGCCAATTACGGCTACGACGGCACCGTGCTGCTGCCGGTGCCCGTGCAGGTGCCCGCCGGCTTTTCCGCCGACGCGCTGGACGTATCACTCTACGCCTCGTGGCTGGCGTGCAAGACCGAGTGCATTCCGGAGGAGGGCCAGTTCCGCGTGCGCATTCCGGCCCAGGTGTCGACCACGCTGCATGCAGCCGACTTCAGCGCCACCTTCGACGCCGCTCCGCGGCAGGGGACCGCGGCCAGTGGCAGCGTGACACCCCAAAACGACCGCCTGGTCGTGCAACTGGACGGACTGCCTGCCGGCTGGACTGGCCGGCCGCTGGAGTTCTTCCCGGAAAGTCCCGGCCTGATCGAACCCGGTGCCGACTGGACGCAGAGCTGGGAGGGCCAGCGCTGGCAGGCCAGCATCCCGCTCTCGCCTTACCGCAGCGAGTCGCCCACGGCGATGGCGCTGGTGGTGGCCGAAGCCAGTCCACCAGGCCAGGGGCCCGGCACGCCGGGCGTTCGCATTGACGTGCCGGTGAACGGCGCGTGGCCGGCCGTGGCCGCGCTGCCCGCCGCCGTGCCCGATGCCCTGACCGCCGCGCTGGAAGCCAATGCCAACCGGGCCTCATCGCCAGCGATGGGGTCGGGCACGCCGATCACGCTCTGGGCAGCGCTCCTCGGCGCCCTGGTGGGCGGCATGATCCTGAATCTCATGCCTTGCGTCTTTCCGGTGCTGGCCATCAAGGTGCTGGCCTTCGCCAGGCAGGGTGAGCACGCTGCGGCCCATCGCGCGCAGGGGCTGGCCTACACCGCCGGCGTGGTGCTTTCGTTCCTGGCCCTGGGGGGCCTGCTGCTCGGCCTGCGGGCGGCGGGCGAGGCCATCGGCTGGGGGTTCCAGCTTCAGAGTCCGGCGGTGGTGGCGACGCTGGCGGTGCTGTTCACCCTGATCGGGCTGAACCTCGCCGGCCTGTTCGAGTTCGGCCATGTGCTGCCTTCCGGGGTGGCCAGCCTGCAGGCGCGCCATCCGACGGCCGACGCCTTCCTGACCGGTGTGCTGGCCACCGCCGTCGCCTCGCCCTGCACCGCGCCCTTCATGGGTGCATCGCTGGGCCTGGCGGTCGGCCTGCCGACGGCCCAGGCGCTGGCGGTGTTCGGCCTGCTGGGGCTGGGCATGGCCCTGCCCTACCTGGCCGCCAGCTGGTGGCCGGCTCTGGCCCGCCTGCTGCCCCGCCCGGGGGCCTGGATGGAAACCTTCCGCCAGTTCCTGGCCTTCCCGATGTTCGCCACGGTGGTCTGGCTGCTGTGGGTGCTGGGACAGCAGACCGGCATGGACGGCGCCGCGGCCCTGCTGCTGATGCTGGTGGTGATGGCCATGCTGGTCTGGGCCCTGGGCCTGCGCCGGCGCCCGCGCGCGGTGCTGGCCGCCCTGTCGGCCGCCGC
>SBFU01000446.1 GCA_006227785.1 Burkholderiales bacterium | reverse complement strand
TTCCTTACAGATTTCCTCGCTGGACATCTCCAGCCACTCGCGCATCAGGAACAGGCGGCCCTGCACCGCCGGCAGCTTTTGCGTACACGCTTCCATCACCGCCATGAACTGACGGCTCTTGAGGTCCTGCTCAGGGTTGCCCCAGTCGGCCGGTCGCTCGGCGAAGTGTCCATCGGACTTGAAAGCCATGTGCTCCAGCGGGTCAAGGCTCTCGTCATCAGAGCCGCTGTCGAGCGTCACCTCGCGCTGTCGCTGGCGCATGGAATCGATGATCTTGTGCTTGAGGATCCCGACCAGCCAAGTCTTGAGCTGCGATCGCGCCTGGAACGCCTGCGGTTTGGCCAGTGCCGCCAGGATGGTTTCGGAAACCACATCCTCGGCCCAGACGTCGTTCCTCAACTGCAGGCGGGCGAAGCGCATGAGGTAGTTGCGCTGTTCCACCAGCTGCTGCTCAAAGTCGGGTGAGGTCGGAGAAAGCATGGCGACGGATTCAAAGCTTGCGAGTGTAAGGAACATCGGAATCGGTCGACAAAAGGTGCTCACAGGAGAAACCCTATGTCCGCTTCGTCTGTCTCTGCCCGCATGCTCAACCGGCGACGTTTCGCTCTCATGACTTTGCTGTGCACTGGCATACCAGGGTCGCTGTGGGCGACCACACCCGACCTGCCGGCCATGCCCGAACTGGAAGGCACCACCGCCAAAGGCCAAAGGCTGCGACTGGCCGACCTCAAGGGGCAGGTGGTGCTGGTCTTCTTCTGGGCCACCGATTGTGCTGTGTGCAGGGACAAGATGCGCGAGCTGAGGGCCAACCTCAAGGGATGGACGGGCCATCCCTTCACGCTGCTGGGGGTGAACATGGACCCGAAGCGGCAGGACTGGCTTGATTACGAACGGCTCGTGGCCCAGTCCATTCCCGAGTCCCAACGGTTCGAGTCGGTCTGGGCCGGTGGCAGCGGTTTCAGCGCCAACCTGGAGCGGCCATCGCAGTTGCCCAGCGCTCTGGTGATCGACAAGAGCGGTCGCCTGGTCGAGAACTACCGCGGCAGGGTTCCTGCGGACGCCTGGAACCGCATCGCCGATTTGATCTGAGATCAAAAAATCTTTTCGTGGCGACTGTAAGAACCCGGTACTCCAGATGACTCACGCCTAACCACATCGTGCTTCAACCGCCCGCTGATGGTTGTGTCATCCCATCCACCACTCAAGGAGATTTCGCCATGAACCAACGTACCCTGATCACCTCCGCCGCCGCTTCCCTGATGTCGCTGGCCCTGCTGTCCTCGCCCGTGCTGGCACAGACGACCGCCAAGGAAAAGTGCTACGGCATCGCCAAGGCCGGACAGAACGATTGCGCCAACCTCGCAGGCACCCACTCCTGCGCCGGTCAGTCCAAGGTGGACAACGACAAGGGCGAGTGGAAATACGTCGCCGCCGGTACCTGCAAGAGCATGGGCGGACTCTCGGCCGAGGAAGCCAAAAAGGCCATGAAGTCCTGAGAATCCCGGCTCAAGCCTGCGCCAAGCCCGCCACCATGACCTCTCCCACTCTTCGGTCTCCCACCGCAGCGCCCGGCGTGGGCATGGGTTGGCGGCACCCCCACTACGCGGCGTTGCTGGAACAGCGGCCCGCCCTGGACTTCATCGAAGTCCATTCCGAGAATTTCTTTGCCCCTGGCGGCGCCGCTCTGTCGGTGCTGCTGGAAGGGCGCGAAAACTACCCGGTGAGCCTGCACGGTGTGGGTCTGTCACTGGGCTCGGCAGCGGGTGTCGACCCCTGGCACCTCGACCAGCTGGCACGGCTGGTGCGGACCATCGAGCCCGTGCGGGTGAGCGACCACGCCAGCTTCGCACGCGGCCCAGGCCTTCACGCCAGCGACCTGCTGCCCGTTCCCCTGAGCCGCGCGGCGCTCGATGTCATGTGCGACAACGTGAGCCAGGTGCAGGACCGCCTGCAATGCCGTATTGCCGTGGAGAACCTGTCGGCCTATGTGCAATGGCGCGACAACGAGATGGACGAGCCCACGTTTCTCAACGCACTCGCCCGCCGCACCGGCTGCCTGTTGCTGATCGACGTGAACAACGTGTATGTGAACACCCTGAACGCGCAACTGCGCGGCGAGTTCACCGATCCGCTGACCGAAAGCCGGCGCTGGCTGGACGCGATAGCGCCGCAACATGTGGCCGAACTGCACCTGGCCGGTCATATGCACTGTGGCGACATCGTCATCGACGACCATGGCAGCCGCGTGTGCGAGGCAGTCTGGTCGCTCTACGCGCACGCCCTTCAGCGCTATGGTGCTGTGCCCACGTTGATCGAATGGGACACCGACCTGCCTGAGTTTCAGGTGTTGCTGGACGAGGTAGACCATGCCCGTGCCGTGTCCGTTCCCGGGCAACCCCTGGCCAGGCAAGCGGCATGAACCCGCAACTTGAAACAACACTGGCACGACAGCAGCGGGCACTGCTGCAGGCGCTGTTCGCTCGCCCCGGCTCGGACGACGCACTGGCGGCCGTGGCCGAGCTGAACGAATGCCTTGCTGCCCACGGACCTCAGACCGCGAGAGGCCTGGCGGCCTATCAGGCCAATGGACACGCGCTGGCCGAACGCTCGCTGCTGTCGGTCTTTCCTGTGGTCGCAGCCCTGATCGGTCATGACAACTTTGCGTGGCTGGCACGCGACCTGTGGCACCGGCACCCTCCCCATCGAGGTGACCTGGCGCAATGGGGCGACGCCCTGCCCGATTTTCTGGACCGGAGCACGCAGCTGTCGGACACACCCTACCTGGGCGATGTGGCCCGTGCCGAATGGGCGCTGCACCGCGCGGCCGGTGCGCCCGACACGCCACCCGACATGGCCAGCTTTGCCCGCCTGACACAGGAAGACCCCCAAGGCCTGACACTGATGCTGGCGCCTGGCACGGCCGTGATCGCCAGCCCTTACCCGTTGGCAAGCCTGACGACGGCGCATCTGTATGGCACCCCCAGCCTGGCCGATGTGGGCCAGCGGCTGCGAGAAGGCATCGCGGAACACGCCGTGATCTGGCGCCAGGGGCTGCGACCCCGCATCGCCTGGCACGACGCCACGGCCCATGCGCTGCTGAGCGCCTTGTTGGCCGGCGCTGCGCTGCCGCAGGCGATCGATGCCATGGGCCATGCCGCCAGCACCGATCAGAACATCGACTTCTCGGCGTGGCTGATCGCTGCCGTGACCGACGGACTGGTGATTGGCGTGCGCGACCACACCGGAATCCATCTCACCCCAAACCTGGAGACCATCCCATGAACACCCTGTTTTTCCACGGGGGCCTGCGCGCCTGGCGCAGCCTCACCGGCGGCCTCGACAGTTTGCGTCCTCTGGCCGCACTGCTCGCGCGAGCCTATGTCGCCCAGGTCTTTTTTCTGGCCGGTCTGACCAAGATCCGCGACTGGGACACCACCCTGCTGCTGTTCACCGAAGAGTACAAGGTGCCCTTGCTTCCCCCTGAGACCGCGGCGATCATGGGCACGGCCGGCGAACTCGTCTTGCCCGTGCTGCTGCTCTTCGGTCTGGCCGGACGGTTTGCAGCCCTGGGGCTGAGCGTGGTCAACGTGGTGGCCGTGCTCAGCCTCAGCGAGATTGCACCCGCTGCCTTGCAGCAACACATCACCTGGGGTGTGTTGCTGGCAGCGCTGGCACTCTACGGCGTGGGCAAATGGTCCATCGACTGCGGATGGCTCAAGCCCCGGCTGGATCGCTGGCTGACCCCTGAGGGTGGCACAGCATCTTCCATGAATTAAGCTCGATATCTATTTTTCAACGGAGACACCAATTGACGAATCGCGAGTTTTCCCGCCGTCAGCTGCTTTTGGCCATGGGGAGCGCAGCCGGCGCAGCCACGATGCCCTCGTGGGCGCAAAACGCCAGCGCCTCCTGGAGCGGCATCACTGCCGCGGCCCGCGGGCAGACTGTCTACTTCAACGCCTGGGCGGGCAGTGACCAGACCAATGCCTACCTGCAATGGGTGGCTGGCGAGGTGCAGAAGGCCTATGGCATCCAGCTCGAGCACGTCAAGATCACCGACACCGCCGACGTGGTCAAGCGTGTGCGTGCCGAGAAGGCCGCCGGCCGCAAGGCGCGCGAAGGCACGGTGGACCTGGTCTGGATCAACGGCGAGAACTTCGCTGCCATGAAGGCCGACGGCCTGCTGCTCGCCCCCTGGGCTGAGCAGTTGCCCAACTTTGCCAAGGTGGACACGGTGGGCAAGCCGACCACGCTCAATGATTTTTCCGTGCCCACCGATGGTCTGGAGTCGCCCTGGGGCATGGCCCAGTTCACCTTCTTCGCCGACAGCCGACGGCTGCCCGCGCCGCCGCAGAGCATGACCGAGCTGCTGGCACTGGCCAAGCGGCAGCCGGGCCGCATCACCTACCCGAGGCTGCCCGACTTCACCGGCACCACGTTTGTCAAGCAGGCCCTGATCGACACGGTGGCGGACCGCGCCGTGCTGGCCAAGCCACCCGTTCCGGCCGATTTCGAGCGGGTCACGGCGCCCCTGTGGCGTTTCCTGGACGAGCTGCACCCGCACCTCTGGCGCAACGGCCGGCAGTTTCCCCAGAGCCCGGCGGCCATCCGGCAAATGGTGGCCGACGGTGAGCTGCTGCTGGGCATGACCTTCAACCCGAACGAGGCGGCCAACGAGATCGCGGCCAAGCGCCTGCCGGCCACCATCAAGAGCTGGCAGTTCAATGGTGGCACCATCGGCAACACGCACTTTGTCGCCATCCCCTACAACGCCCGCGCGCCCGAAGGCGCCCAGGTGGTGGCCAACTTCCTGCTGACGGCAAGGGCACAGGCCCGAAAGGCCGACATCACGGTCTGGGGCGACCCGACGGTGCTGGACATGGCCCGCCTGAGCCCTCAGGAGCGCGCCGAGTTTCCGGCCCAGGCGCTGCCGGGTCAGGTGACGGCACCCGCCCCCACCCTGCCCGAACCGCACGCAACCTGGGTGGACCCGGTGGAGAAGGAGTGGATTCGCCGCTACGGGCGGTGAGTGGTCCCATGCAACGGGCAGAGATTCTGCTGCTGCTGCCGGACGGCTGGCCCCGTGCCTTGGGCCGCGGGATCTGCATGGCGCTGGGCGTGCCCCCGGTTGATGTCACTGACGCCCAGGACCCCTGGCCCGTCCTGACCCAACGGTTGCTGGATCCGGGGTGCGCGATGCTGGTCGACCTGGAGATCCTGTCTGGCCAGGGCCTGACTGTGACGCGACTGGCCGGCCAGCTGCCTGCCGAGGCCCGGTCCCGCATCGTGCTCACACGTCACCGGCAGGGGCCCGTCTGGCCATCGGACAGGACCTGGGTACGGTCGCTGGGGTTTGCCGACCTGCTGCCCGACCTGACCTCAAGCACCGTGCTGTCGGACGACTGGCAGACGATTTCGCTGCTCACGGATTTGCTGTCGCTGCCGCCAACGGACATGCCGACCGTCACCCGCACCCTGAACCAGTGGCCCGCCGCTAACAGCCATGACGACCACCGGGCCGTCATCCGGGCCCTGTGCGGACTGGGTGCCGAAGCCCTGGCCCAGGACATGACCGGCCAGGTCAAGGCGCCGACGCGTCAGCACCAGCTCAAGTCCTACCCGAAGAGCCTGCTGGGTCGCGAAGTGGTCGACTGGCTGACCCGGCGCCATGGCCTGTCACGGCCACAGGCCTTGCAGGCCGGCCGCGCACTCGGGTCGCTCGGCTTCCTGCACCATGTCGTGCATGAGCACGCGCTGGAAGACCAGGATCTTTTCTACCGATCCGACTGCGTGTCCGCCGCCCTCAGCACGTCACCCGACAAGATCCTGCGTCTCTTGTCGCCACCCTATGGTGTCAAGGTCACCGACCGGCTGTACCTTGGTCGCAGCCACCCCAACTGCTGGGTAGGGTCGGAGGCCGTGGATCTGCTGCAGGTACGCTGTCGAATCTCCCGGGAGGACGCCGAGGTCCAGCTCAACAGGCTCTGGCGCTATGGCCTCATTCGACATGTGGTCGACCAGCACCCGGTGAAGGACGACCACCTGTACTACCGGTTTCAGGGCTGATGCGCTGGTCTGCAGTCGCCCTGTCTGCCCTGGTGTTGCTGCCCCTGATGGCAGTGGGCCTGCTGGCCCTGCATTCGTTGGCCGATATGGCCGCCTGGCAGTCGCTGGTGGCCGCACCGCAATCCGGCGAAGCCCTCGTCCTGACGCTTTGGACCGGTGTGGTCTCGACCGCCATGGCCTGGTGGATCAGTGCCTGGCTGCTGGCGCAGGCCTTTGTGCGCCAGCGCCTGTCGCGCATGAGCCGGGCCTTGCCGGCCATGTTGGCCACCCCCCATGCGGCCCTGGCCATCGGCCTGGTGTTTCTGGTGGCGCCCAGCGGCTGGCTGCTGCGGGCGGTCTCGCCCGGTTTGACCGGGTTTGACTTTCCGCCACCGTGGCCCACCACCCAGGATCCCTGGGGTCTGGGCCTGATGGTGGCACTGGTCCTCAAGGAGGTGCCTTTCCTGCTCTGGACCGCCGCCAGCCAGTTGCAGCGGGATGACGTGCGCCGACGCTGGCAGGCGGAGCACAGCCTGGCGCAGACCCTGGGCTACGGGCCGTCGCGGGCCTGGTGGCGTGTCATCTGGCCGCAACTGGCGCCACGGATGTGGTGGCCATTGATGGCGGTGCTGGCCTATGGCCTGACGGTGGTCGACATGGCGCTGGTGATCGGGCCTGCCAGCCCGCCGACCCTGGCGGTGCTGGCCTGGCAATGGCTGCAGGACGCAGACCTGGCGGTGAATGCACAGGGCGCTGCGGCCGGCGGCCTGCTGGCCCTGCTGGTGCTGGCCAGCGGACTGCTCTGGTGGACGGTCAGCCGCATTCGTCGGCCCCTACCGGACGGCCGACGGGGATCGGTGCCGCGCCAACCACCGTCGCCAATGGCCACTGGCCAGCGTGCCTCCTGGGGCTGGCATGGGCTGGTGCTGGTGTACGCCAGCATCCTGATGGCATTGGCCGTGGGCAGCGTGGCCGGCGTCTGGCCGTTTCCCCGCCTGCTGCCCGAGGCCTGGACATGGCAGGCCTGGCAAAGCGTCTGGTCCAGCGCAGGCACCGTGACCGACACCCTGCTGCTGGCCGCGGCATCGGCCGGGTTGTCCCTGCTCTGGTGTGTCGCCTGGCTGGAGCTGGCACCACGCCACTGGGACCGCGCGCTGCGCCCCCTGCTCTACCTTCCACTGGTGCTGCCGGGCGTGCTGTGGGTGGTCGGGCTGTACGGTGTGGTGCTCAGGCTGCAATGGGAGGGTCAGTGGCCCGGCCTGCTGCTGGCGCACACCACCCTGGTGCTGCCCTATGTGCTGCTGGCGCTGTCGCCGGCCTACCTCGGCTTTGACCCGCGCTACCGCAGCCTGGCGGCCAGCCTGGGCCATGGTCGCTGGCATTTCCTGTGGCGGGTCAAATGGCCACTGTTGCGGCGTGCCCTGGCGGCATCGGCGGCGGTGGGCTTTGCGGTCAGTGTGGCGCAGTACCTGCCGACCCTGTATGTGGGTGCCGGGCGCTGGAACACGGTGACGACCGAGGCCGTCACGCTGGCCGCCGGCGCCCAGCGCTCGCTCACCGGTGCCTATGCCTGGCTGCAGTTCGTGCTGCCGGTGCTGGGCTTTGCCGTGGCAGCCTGGGTCGGGCGACCGCGACGCTTTACAGTGCAGGGATCATGAGTCTGAATGTCCATATCCGCCGACTGGGCGGTGCAGCCAGCAGCCTGGTCTCGGACCTGCGGCTGGAGGTGCAGCCTGGCCAGGTCCTGACCCTGATGGGGCCCAGCGGCTGCGGCAAGAGCTCGGTGCTGGCGGCCGTCGCAGGAACCCTGGGCGCGGTCGCCGAGGGCCAGTCGGCGCTGGATTTCGAGGGACGGATTCTGCTGGACGGACAGGACCTGACCCGGCTGCCGACAGCGCGGCGCGGCATCGGCCTGATCTTCCAGGACGACCTGCTGTTCGCCCACCTGAGCGTCATCGAAAACCTGCTCTTTGCCCTGGCACCGGGGCCGGCCATCGCACGCAGGGCCGAGGCCGAACAGGCGCTGGCCGAGGCGGGGCTGGCGGGCTACGGTGACCGTGACCCGGCCACCCTGTCGGGCGGGCAACGCGCACGCGTGGCCCTGATGCGGGCCCTGCTGGCCCGCCCCAGGGCCTTGCTGCTGGACGAACCCTTCTCGCGTCTGGATGCCGCCCTGCGGTCGCAATTCAGGGAATTCGTCTTCGGGCACATCCGCGCCGCGCACATCCCGGCCATCCTCGTCACCCACGACACGGCCGATATCGCCGACCCCTCGCTGGTGGTGGAACTGGTGCATGCTGGATAAGGCCATTCAGGCCGCCATCCGGCCACTGATGGTGCGAGCGGCGCGCGTGCTGTGCCGCTGTGGCGTGAGCGCCGACGCATTGACCTGGACCGGCTTTGTGCTCGGACTGGGCGCGGCCATGGCCATTGCCACCGGGCACTTTCTGGTTGGCCTGGCCCTGCTGCTTTCTTCGCGCCTGATGGACGGCCTCGACGGTGCGGTGGCCCGCGTCACCCAGCCCACCGACCGTGGCGGCTTTCTGGACATCACGCTGGACTTCCTGTTCTATGCCTCGATTCCACTGGCCTTTGCGGTGGCCGACCCGCACGCCAATGCACTGGCCGCTGCGGTCCTGCTGGCCAGTTTCATCGGCACCGGCAGCAGCTTTCTGGCCTTTGCCATCGTGGCCGAGAAGCGGCAGCTGCAGTCGCTGGCTTTTCCCGACAAGAGCTTTTACTTCTTGGGCGGACTGACCGAGGCCACCGAGACCCTTATCGCCTTTGTGGCCATGTGCCTGTGGCCACAATGGTTCGCTCCCATCGCCTACGGCTTTGCGGCCCTGTGCGCGATCACCACCGCCTTGCGTATCGGTTGGGGTTACTCCCGCTTTCGCTGACGCACGACCCATTTTTCGGCTTCGAGCAACACCAGCACGGCCAGCCCGGCCAAGGCGCACAGCAACACCTGGGCCGGTGCCAGGGCCTGCGTCCCAAACCACAGGTGCATGACGGGGGCGTAGGTGAACAGGGCCTGCAACGCGACCACCAGGGCGACAGCCATCAGCACCCTGGGCGTGCCCCGTACACCAGCCAGGGTGAACGACGGTGCTTTGAGGTAGCGCACACTGAACAGGTAGAACACCTCCATCGCCACCAGGGTGTTGACCGCCATGGTGCGCGCTGCCTCCACGGTTGCACCGCCGGCCAGGGACCACTGGTACATGCCAAAGATGCCCACCGTGAACAGGACCGAGACCAGCACAATGCGCCAGATCACGAATGGGCTCAGCATGGCCTCGCCCGGCGCACGGGGTGCGCGTTGCATGACACCGGGCTCGGTCGGTTCGAAAGCCAGCACCATGGCCAGCGCAATGGAGCTGACCATGTTCACCCACAGAATCTGCACCGGCAGAATGGGCAGGGCCAGCCCAAGCAAAACCGCCGCCACCAGCGACATCGACTCACCACCGTTGATGGGCAGCAGAAAGGTCACGGTCTTGCGCAGGTTGTCGTAGACGGTGCGTCCCTCTTCCACCGCATGGGCAATCGAGGCGAAGTTGTCGTCGGCCAGCACGATGGCGCCGGCCTGCTTGGCCGCCTCGGTCCCTTTGCGCCCCATGGCCACACCGACATCGGCCTGTTTGAGTGCAGGCGCGTCATTCACACCGTCGCCGGTCATGGCCACCACCTCGCCCCGCGCCTGCAGGGCGCGCACCAGGCGCAGCTTGTGCTCGGGGCTGGCGCGGGCAAAGACATCGGTGACCTGCACCGTCTGCTGCAGGGCTGCGTCGTCCAGGGCTTCGATCTCGGGGCCGGTGACCGCGCGCAAGGTTTCGCCCATGCCCAGCTGGGTGGCGATGGCGCTGGCCGTCACCGCGTGGTCGCCGGTGATCATCTTGACCCGGATGCCCGCCGCCCGGCATTGCGCCACCGCCTCGATCGCTTCCTGGCGCGGCGGGTCGATGATGCCGACCAGACCCAGCAGCACCAGACCATCGACCCCGCTTCGACTGTCCAGCGCGGTGACCGCATCCACGCGGCCACGGGCGAAGGCCAGCACGCGGCGGCCGGCGCGCGCCTGTTCATCGATGGCGCGCTGCCAGAAGACCTCGTCCAGCGGCAGATCTTGTCCGTCGTCGGCCAGCTGGTGGCTGCACATGGCCAGCACGCGCTCGGGTGCGCCCTTGAGCAACAGGTCGTGCCCGGCCGGCTCGCCTTCGGCGGCCGCATGCGCCGTGGCCATGTAACGGTGTTCCGACTCGAACGGAATGGCACCGGTGCGCGGGCGCTCGCGGGCCAGCTCGACCGGGTCGATGCCGGCCTTCATGGCCAGGGTCAGCATGGCCCCTTCGGTGGGGTCACCGGTCAGCTGCCACTGACCCGCCTGCGCGTGCAGGCTGGCGTCATTGCACAGCGCGGCGGTCTCGGTCAGGGCCAGCAGCACCGGCGCCTCACGGAACAGCTCGGCCGGCTGCAGGTGGTGGCCGTCGCGCCGCAGCGCACCTTCGGGCCCATAGCCTGCGCCTTCGACATCGACCACCCCGCTGGCCAGCACCACCTGCTGCACCGTCATCTCGTTGCGCGTGAGCGTGCCGGTCTTGTCCGAGCAGATGACCGTCACCGAGCCCAGGGTCTCGACCGCCGGCAGGCGGCGAATCACCGCGTGGCGCGCGGCCATGCGCTGAACCCCGATGGCCAGGGTGATGGACATGATGGCCGGCAGGCCCTCCGGGATGGCCGCCACCGCCAGTCCGACCGCCGTCATGAACATCTCGGCCACCGGCATGCCGCGCACCAGGGTGCCAAAGGCGAACAGCACCGCCGCCGCCACCACCACGGCCAGGGTGATCCAGCGCGCCAGCTGGCCCATGTTGCGCACCAGGGGGGTGGTCACCTGCTCCACCGATTCGAGCAGGCGACCGATGCGCCCCATCTCGGTGGCACTGGCGGTGGCCACCACCACGCCGCGCCCCTGGCCCTGCGTGACCAACGTGCCTGCGTAACCCATGGACAGGCGATCGCCCAGCGCGGCATCGGCCGCCACCGGCGCCAGCGCCTTCTCGACCGGGACCGATTCCCCGGTCAGGGCCGATTCGTCGACGCGCAGGTTGTTGACCTGCAGCAAGCGCAGGTCGGCCGGCAGGCTGTCGCCCGAGGCGACCTGCACCACATCACCCGGTACCAGATCGGCCGCGTCGATGTCCTGCAGGCGCCCGTCCCGCCAGACGCTGGCGTGCGGTGCGAGCAGATGGCGGATCGCCGCCAGGGCCTTCTCGGCCTTGCCTTCCTGCAACACCCCGATGGACACGTTGAGCAAGACCACCGCAAGGATGACGGCCGAGTCGAGCAGGTGACCGATCAGCGACGTAACCGCCACCGCCGCCAGCAGCACCAGGATGAGCAGGTTGTTGAACTGCGCCAGCACACGCCGCCACAGACCTGGGCCTTCGGTCATGTCCAGCCGGTTGGCGCCGTGGCGCTGCAGGCGTTCGGCCGCCTCGGCGGTGCTCAGACCCTGGGGTCTGCTCTCGAGTTGTGCCAGCGCCTGATCGGGCGCCAGAGAGTGCCAAAGGCGGGGTTCGGCATGGGTGGGGGCGGTGACTGGTGTGCTGGGCATGCGGCGGGCGGTGGCTCTGTTGAACGGCATGTCAGGCCGGATGGTGCGACCTTAACCCGCTGATGCCGTCATAACACCCAAGGTTCAGCCCTGCGGACAGCTTGTTGACGCAGGTCAAGCCTGGGACGGCCGTTCCTGCCAGCGCTGCCAGTCGGCCGGTTCGTCCACGTCCCACAGGGGTGGCAACTCGACCCAGCTGTGACCGCCGGCCTCCAGCCTTTGCAAGGTTTGAGCGAGCACCTGCGGGGTGCTCCAGTCCACCCCCTCAAACACCGACGGGCAAGGACGCGCCAGACCGAGCGCCACATAGCCGCCATCTTCGGCCGGCAGAACGACCGCCTCGTGCTGCAACAGAGCGTCGGCCATGGCCTGCAGATGGGCAGGGGTCAGCGCCGGGCAGTCGGTGCCGACCACGATCCACGGCTGGCCGGTGGCATGGTCGAAATGGGCCTGCATGGCCACCCGCATGCGGTGCCCCAGGTCGCCTTCGGGCTGCGACCGGGTGGCCACGCCCAGACGCTCACGCAGCAGGCGAAACAGTCGGTGTTGTGCATCGGGGGCGCACCACAGGGTCACGGGACCGAGCGCGGCAGCCCGCACACAAGCCAGGGTGCGCAGGATGAAGCCGCGTTGCGCCCGGGCTGCGCCGGCCTGGCCCAGCAAGGGCACCAGTCGCGTCTTGGCCAGCCCGGGGACCGGCGCCTTGGCCATGATGGCCAAGGCCGCTGTCGCGCGCGGGCGGTAGCCGTAGCGCAGCGCCAGCGCATGCGGGTCGGCACCCCGCGCATAGGCGGCCCGCAGGCGCCACATCAGGACCATGGTGGTCCAGAGACCGTGCCGGTCCCAGCGTCGGCCCGAGGTGGTGACGCGCTGTCGCAGGCAGGCCGGAGGTGACACCTCGCGCAGCCGCACACTCAGCGCGATGTCCTCCATCAATGGCTGCTCGGGAAACCCGCCCACCGCTTCGAACAGCCGGCGCCGCACGAACACCGCCTGGTCGCCGGTGGCAATGCCGCTCAGGCGCGAGCGCAGGTTCATCAAGGTGGCCACCATGGGCAGCAGCGGGTGCCGGCCTTCGATGTGCACGTCAAAACGTCCCCAGTCGGCGCCGCCGTCGATGGCACGCCCGATCAGGGCGACGGCGCCTGCGGGCAGGTGCGTATCGGCATGCAGGAACAACAGCGTGTCGGCACCCAGCGCGGCCGCCACACGAGCGCCAGCGTTCATCTGGGACGAACGTCCGCGCGGCGCCACCACGACCTGGTCGACGAAGGGCGTGGCACGCTTCACGGTGTCATCCTGGCTGCCGCCATCGACCACCACCACGTGCACACCGCCGTTGCGGTGAGGCGCCAGCGCCTGCAGACGGGCCGACACCTGATCGGCTTCATCCAGCACAGGAACCACGATGGCGAGCTTCATGCCACCAAGGCCTCGGCCAGTTCGTCGAAGCCCTGACGAACCCGGTGCACCACATCCGGATCCAGGTAGTGGTCGACCCGCTCGCGCACGTGGGCCACCAGCCGATCCTCGCTGCGCTGGACCGACCAGTCTTCGCCATCGCCCCCGCTGCGCGCGGCCTGCTGCGACAGCACCCGCCACTTGGCGCACCAGGTCAGCGACCACAACCACATGCCGCGCCGCAGGGGCAGGTGCCAGCGCATCGCCGACAGGGCTTGGACCCCGCCGACGCAGGCTGCCCAGGCGCGGTAGAAGGTCGCCACCTCAGCCGGCGACAGCGCGCATCGACCGTCGATATCCCAGGTGGTGGAGGTGTAGAGCGTGGCATGGGCCAGATCCAGTCCGGGGTGGCTGTAGCGGCATTTCTCCAGATCGACCAGCACAGCCCGGCCGTCTGCCCGCACGATGAAATTGCCCGGGTGGGCGTCGAAGGCCACCAGGGTGACCTCGGGCCGCTCGGGCTGCGCACAAAGCGCGGCCAGATCGGCCAGCTCCGCCTGCAGGCAGCGTGTCACCTGGTCATGCACCCCTGCCTGGGGCCACCAGGCGGCCTGCTCGTGCACCTCCTGCAGCAGCGCCTGCAAGGGGTCGGCGTCGGCACGCAGGGGCGCCCTCGCCGCGAGCGGGGGCAATGCAAGGGCATGCAACGCGGCCAGCGATTGCGCCAGCGCCGGCAGGTCCTGCGGCAACCGGGCCGGCCGGCCCACGATCTCTTCCACCAGCAGCGCGCCCCGCGGCAAGGCCTCCGATGGCGGCAGCACGCCGTGCAGCCGCGGGGTGGTTCCGCCCACGGCAGCGCGTTCAAAGCAGGCCTGCTGATAGGCCAGGTTGTCCAGCGCCGGCAACCCCATCTGACTCTGCTTGGGCACACGTGCCAGCAGCCCGGCGCCTTCCAGCCGGACATGGTCATGGGCCAGGCCCTTGTCCGGCAGCCGGGTCAAGGGTACGGCGGCCAGCGGATGACCGGCGGCTTGCAGGGCTTCGCGCAAGGCGTCGGGCAAGGGGTGTAAGAATGGGCGGTCCACAGCGACTCAACAGCAACACAACAATTCAGACAAGGATACGTCGTGAGTACACGGAAAATCTTGCTGCTGATCGCAGTCGTCGTGGGCATCGGCGCCTTTTTTGCCTTTGACCTCGGCCGCTTCCTGAGCCTGGACTACCTCAAGCAGAGCCAGGCGGCCTTTGCCGACCTGTACGCGCAACACCCCTGGCAGGTGGCGGGCGCCTACTTTGCCATCTATGTGGCAACCACCGCGCTCTCGCTGCCCGGGGCGGCCATCATCACCCTGGCCGGCGGCGCCATCTTCGGCCTGCTCTGGGGCACGGTCATCGTCTCGTTTGCCAGCACCCTGGGAGCCACACTGGCCTTCCTGGTCTCACGCTTCATCCTGCGCAGCACGGTCGAAAACCGCTTCGGCCAGCGCCTGGCCGAGATCAACCGCGGCGTCGAAAAGGACGGCGCCTTCTACCTGTTCACCCTGCGGCTGATCCCCGTCGTTCCTTTTTTCCTGATCAACCTGCTGATGGGCCTGACCCGCATGAAGGCCTTCACCTTCTACTGGGTGAGCCAGATCGGCATGCTGGCCGGCACGCTGGTGTATGTGAACGCCGGCACCCAGCTGGCGCGGCTGGACTCGCTGCAAGGCATCCTGAGCCCCGCCCTGCTGGGCTCCTTCGTGCTGCTGGGTATCTTCCCGCTGATCGCACGGCGCATCGTCGAAGCGGTGCAGAAGCGCAAGGTCTACGCCCGCTGGAACAGCGTGCGCCCGCGCACCTTCGACCGCAACCTGGTGGTCATTGGCGCCGGTGCCGGTGGCCTCGTCACTGCCTACATCGCTGCCGCGGTCAAGGCCAAGGTCACCCTGGTCGAAGCCCACAAGATGGGGGGTGACTGCCTGAACTACGGCTGCGTGCCCAGCAAGGCCCTGATCAAGAGCGCCAAGCTGGCACACCAGATGCGCCATGGCGAGAACTATGGCCTGGACGCCACCGCACCAGCCTTCAGCTTCAAGGCGGTGATGCAACGCATCCACGACGTGATCCGGGCCATCGAACCGCACGACAGCGTCGAGCGCTACACCGGGCTGGG
>SBFU01000048.1 GCA_006227785.1 Burkholderiales bacterium | reverse complement strand
AGACTACCGCTTCAGCCTGAACCTGCTCAGGAAGTTCAAGGCCCTGTTCCCCCACATCCCGACCAAGAGTGGCCTGATGGTCGGCCTGGGCGAGACCGACGAGGAGATCCTTGACGTCATGCGCGACATGCGTGAGCACCAGATCGACATGCTCACCATCGGGCAGTACCTGGCACCCAGCGGTCACCACCTGCCGGTGCGCCGCTACGTGCACCCCGACACCTTCCGGATGTTCGAGGAAAAGGCCTACGAAATGGGGTTCACCCATGCGGCCGTGGGTGCCATGGTGCGATCCAGCTACCACGCGGACCAGCAGGCCCACGGGGTGCTGAACCCGGCCAAGGCCTGAGGGGCCGGCCTCGCGGCGCGGATCGTCAGCCCTGCTCGGCGGGTGCCATTTTTTCCCAGGCAGCGATGGCCTCGGCCGCGTACATGAGCGCCGGACCTCCGCCCATGTAAACGCAGACCGACAGCATTTCCTCCAGCTCCGCGCGTGTGCAGCCCAGTTGCACCAGCGCCTTGACGTGAAAGCCGATGCAACCGGAGCAGCGCTGCGTGACGGCAATGGCCAGAGCCACCAGTTCCTTGTGTTTGGCGCTGAGTGCACCGTCGGTGATCGCGGCCCTGGCGAGTTGACCGAAGCCGGCCATGGCGGTGCCCTGTGTCTTTCGAAACGGGGCCAGACTGGCGTTGATGTCCCGCATCAGGTTGTCGTGGTTGAACGTGCTCATCGTCAGACTTTCGTGAAAATACCCATTGGAGTATCCATATGCTGATCCAACCGCGCTTTGCGCTTGATCAATCCGGCCTGCGGTCGCCCGACGAAAGACCCGCATGAGTGCCGCCAACGCCCTGGCCCTCGGCGCGGTGGTGCTGTGGGCGTCGCTGGCGGCGCTGGGGGTCTCGCTTGGCCATGTGCCGCCCTTCCTCCTGACCGGTCTGGCGCTGCTGGTGGGCAGCCTGATCGCCCTGCCGCTGTCGCGGTTCGACCTGCGCCAGTGGCGCGTGCCGCTGTCCACCCTGGCCATCGGTGTGTACGGCCTGTTCGGCTTTCATTTCCTGCTGTTCATCGCATTGCGCCATGCGCCGCCGGTGCAGGCCAATCTGGTCAACTACCTCTGGCCACTGGGCATTGTGGTCATGGCGCCCCTGTTCCTGCCGGGCGTGACACTGACCCGGCGGCATGTGATGGCGGCCCTGATCGGTTTTGCGGGCGCGGCCCTGGCCATCCTGGGGCGGGGCGGAGACGGGGCCGAGGCCGTCTGGGCCTGGGGTTACCTGCCGGCCCTCGCATCGGCCTTCATCTGGTCGAGCTACTCCCTGCTCACCCAACGCGTCCGCCCGTTCCCGACCTCGGCCATCGGCGGATTTGCCCTGGCTTCGGGCCTCCTGTCGCTGGCCTGCCATGCCCTGCTGGAGCCGTCCGTGGCGCTGTCGGCTCGCGACTGGGGGCTGATCGTGCTGCTGGGCCTGGGGCCGCTGGGTGGTGCCTTCTTTCTCTGGGATGCGGCCCTCAAGCGGGGCGATGCCCGGCAGATCGGCGTGCTCAGCTTCCTGACCCCGCTGTTGTCAACCCTCAGCTTGCTGGCCCTGCGGGGTGAAGCCCCCAGTCCGTCGGTGGGCTTGGCCGCAGCCATGATCATCGGCGCAGCCGTGCTGGCCACGCGGGCGCGTTGAATCGCCGGTCGCCTCAGTCGCTCATCAACGCCGCCGGGTCGTCGGCATGCAGCACACTTTGCGCCCAGGCCGCCAGTTTGCTGGTGTCGCAGCGCAGGATCTGCTGCTTCACGGCCAAAATCTGCGATGGGTGCATGGAGAAGCTGCGCAAGCCCAGTCCCAGCAACAGGCGCGTCATGGTCACATCACCCGCCATCTCACCGCAGACACTGACGCTCTTGCCCTCGGCCTGTGACTGGGCAATCGACTGGGCCACCAGGTGCAGCACGGCCGGATGCACCGGGTCGTAGAGATGGGCCACCGACTCGTCGGCCCGGTCGATCGCCAGGGTGTACTGGATCAGGTCATTGGTGCCGATCGACAGGAAGTCGAAGTGGCGCAGGAACAGCGGAATGGTCAAGGCCGCAGCGGGCACCTCGATCATCGCGCCCAGGCGTACAGACCCGTAGACCACACCCCGCTGGTCCAGCTGTTCGCGGGCGCGGGCAATCAGTGCCATCGTCTGACGGATCTCGCCTGCGTGCGCCAGCATGGGAATGAGCAGGTGGACCGAACCATGTGCGGCCGCCCGCAGGATGGCTCTGAGCTGCGCCAGGAACATGGCGGGCTCGGCCAGGCTCCACCGGATGGCGCGCAGGCCGAGCGCCGGATTGAGGTGGTCCTCGCGGACGCCACGGTCCAGCGGCTTGTCGGCACCGATGTCGACCGTTCGGATGGTGACCGGCAAGCCCTGCATGCCCTCGACCGCCTGCCGGTAGGCCTGGTACTGTTCCTCTTCGTCGGGCAACTTGCCATCGCGCCCCATGAACAGGAACTCGGTCCGGAACAGGCCGATGCCCACCGCACCCGCCCGCAACACCGCCGGGATGTCCGCCGGTTGTTCGATGTTGGCCAGCAACTCGATCTTCTGCCCGTCCAGCGTGATGGCCGGCGTATTCTTCAGGCGCGCCAGGCGTTCGCGCTCGACCTCGCCCTGCCGCTGCTTGGCCCCGTACTCCGCCAGCAGGGCTGGTGACGGATCGACGACCACCACGCCTGCATCACCATCGATGATCACCCAGTCGTCCTGACGCACCAGGTGGCTGGTGGAGCGTGCGCCGACCACAGCCGGGATATCGAGACTGCGGGCGACGATGGCGGTGTGGCTGGTCTTGCCGCCGACGTCGGTCACGAAGCCGGCGAAGACGCTCTGCTTGAACTGCAGCATGTCGGCGGGCGACAGGTCGTGCGCCACCAGCACCAGCGGCATGGCCGCCGTGCCCGCGGGGTCCGAGCCGACCGGGTTGTGGTCGCCTGGCGACGCCACCGGCGAGGCGACACCCCGCATCATGCGCAGCATGCGCTCGACCACCTGCTCCAGATCCGCCTTGCGTTCACGCAGATAGGGGTCCTCCATCTCGTCGAACTGGCGGGCGATGATCTCCAGCTGGGTGGTCAGGGCCCACTCGGCGTTGTAGTGCCGTTCAACGATCCAGTGCTTGACGCCACTGGTCAGCTGCTCGTCCTGCAGCAGCATCAGGTGCACATCCAGCAAGGCGGTCAGTTCCGGATGGGAATCCTGCGGGCCCTGCTCGTGCAGGCCATGCTGGACACGGACGATTTCGTCGACCACGGCGTTGCGTGCCATACGCAGGCGCTCGATCTCGGACTCGACCTGTTCGACCTTGATGAAGTAATGCGCAACGTCGATGCGGCTGGACGCCACGATGACTGCCCGCCCGATGGCAATGCCCCGCGATACGGCCAGCCCATGCACCACAAAACTCATGGCCAAGCCCTTTCGCCAGAAGCACCCCGCACAGCGGCGGAACGTGGGGGCAAAAAGCCCCGCCGCCGGGCCGCCCCAAGGCAGGGCCAGCCCCCTCGGGGGGCAGCGACCCGCGCAGCGGTGGAGCGTGGGGGCAACAAGCCCTGCCGCCGGGCCGCCCCAAGGCAGGGCCAGCCCCCTCGGGGGGCAGCGACCCGCGCAGCGGTGGAGCGTGGGGGCAACATGGCTATTCGCCCTCGCCGAACTTGTCGTTGATAAGGGCCACAAGCGCATCCATGGCCTGCTGTTCATCCGGGCCGTCGGTCTCGATCTCGACCTGGGACCCCAGACCGGCCGCCAGCATCATGACACCCATGATGCTCTTGGCATTGATGCGACGTTCGCCCCGGGACATCCACACCTCGCAGGTGTGGCTGCCCGCCAGCTTGGTGAGCTTGGCCGACGCCCGGGCATGCAGCCCGAGCTTATTGCTGATGGTCACGGTGGTCTTGATCATGGGTGGCTCTGCGGGCCTGATACTGAGGTGCTGTGACGGCCACCTGGATCACCCCTTGCGTGGCGCCGATCATGGCGCGCGAAATCAGCGCCTCCATGGATTCATGGCGGTAGGAAACGGTGCGCAGCAGCATGGGCAGGTTGACGCCGGCAATCAGCCGCGACCGCACGCCATCCACCAGCTTTTGAGCCACATTGCAGGGGGTCGCCCCGAACACATCGGCCACCACCAGGGTTTGCGGCGTTCCCAGCTGCTGCACCAGGGCCCGCGCCTGGGCGAGGGTTTCTTCCGGGGGCACATTGGGCTGGACATCCAGCGCCGCGACGGCGTCAGCGCTGTCCGGGAAGACATGAAGCACGCAGCTTCGCAGCGCCGAGGCCAGCGGTGCGTGCGCCATGATCAGGATACCGTTCATCCCGCCAGTTTAGCGGCCTTGCGGGCGCCGGCGCTGCGCCCGGCGCGCCAGAAAGCCACATAGGCCAGCAGGCAGCAGAGGCCGAACAGGGCAATGGCGCCCCGAAAGCGCTCGGGTTCGCTCCAGCCAAACACCGAAAGGGCATCAATGGCCAGCCCGATGCCCCACTGGACCGCAAAGACGCCCGCGAAGATCACCAGATTGAAGGCCGACAAGGCGCGCCCTGCGGCATGCGGTGGCATGGCCAGGGCCACTGCAGGCTGAGACAGGGAGACGAAGGTGCTGCTGACGCAGAACATGGCCCACAAGCCCCAGCCTGCCCCTGCGCCCAGCCAGATGATCAGTCCAAGCGGAATGAAGCTCAGCGGAAGCCCGAAGGTGATCAGCCGCTCCGGTGTCAGTCCCCGACGTGCGAGCCCGGGGTTGATCACACCCCACAACCAGAAGGTGCACAGCATGGAGAGGTTGATGGCGAACAATCCGGCGGCCGCCTGCGACGGGCTGTAGCCGGCGACCTTGACCATCCAGGGTCCGGCCCACAGGGTCTGGACCGCGACCATGCCGCCGTAGCTGAAGAACCCGACCGGCACCATCTGCAGAAAATAGGGGTGGCGCCAGATGGCGGCATAGCCGACCGTTGCCGGGGCTCCGGTCCCGGTGCTGTCTGGCGCGGTGTGCTTCCACGGGGGCACGATCAGGGCCAGCAGCACCATGGACAGCGCGATGCCGGCAGCCAGCAGCCAGAACAGCCCCCGCCATCCGGTCAGTGGCAGCAACCATTGCACTGGCAATGTGGCCGCCACCATGCCCAGCGACCCCGTCATCAGCATCCAGGAATTGGCGCGCAACTGGGCCGGAGGTGAAAGCCAGCGCCGATACCCGGTCAGCGGCGCCATCAGGCAGGCGCTGACCCCCATGCCGGTGAGCACCCGCGCGGCCAGCAGACCCGAGAAACTCTTGGCCAGGGCAAACAGCGCGCAGCCCACAACCGCGACCGCGAGAAAGGCCAGAATCACCCGCCTCGGTCCAAAGCGGTCCAGCCATCTTCCCAGTGGCAGCTGGGTCAGGGCAAAGCCGAAAAAATAGCCGCCAGCCAGCAGTCCCAGATCACTGGCGCTGAGATCCAGCTCGACACTCAGCGTGGGCGACAGGGTGGCCGTGACCGCGCGCACCAGCGCCGACAGGAAGTAGGCGAAGGCGAAAGCCAGAAACACCCAAACCGCCGCGCGCAGCCCCAGGCGTTGCCCATCGTCATGCAAGGGCGCTGTCATGGCAGGCGCAAGGCGTCAAAGAAGCTGCTGGCCACTTCGTCGGGGATGCGTGAGCCATAGATGGCGGCCTGGTACACGGTGACGCCGCGCGAGAAGTAGACCGCAAGCGCCTGCATGCCCTGTCCATCGATACCTGTGGTACGGGCCTGCAGGCCGAGCGCCTCCTCGGCGCCCGTGACCCGCACCG
>SBFU01000223.1 GCA_006227785.1 Burkholderiales bacterium | reverse complement strand
CAGACCACCGGCGCGGGTCTGGTCGCCACCGATCAGGCCAATCACAGTCCCCATGGACGGGAGTTGGGCTTGCTGGCCGGTGTGCGCCGCTGCACGTTCATCCACCCGGTCAAGACGGGTCGGCCGGTCTTTTTGAGGGCCACAAGCCGGTTCATGTCACCCTCGCTCGTCCATGCCCTGGTGGAGGCTGAACAGAACAGGGCCGTGGTCGCCCACTTGCAGGTGATGCTGGCTGTGCCGCGAGCACAGGCCTGAAACTGAAACGCTGCCCTGGCGCCACTCCAGGCCAGCCTCCGCGCGGACAGCGCCCTTGCCGTGCCCGTCCCCGGCACGACAAGGCCGTCGTGTTGCGGGCCTTGCTTTACGGCCGCTTATTCTGCCCGGTAGTTGGGCGCTTCTTTCGTGATCTGCACATCGTGCACATGGCTCTCGCGAATGCCAGCCGATGTGATTTCGACAAACTCGGCCTTGGCGCGCATGTGCTCGATGGTGGGGCAACCGCAGTAGCCCATCGAGGCGCGCAGCCCACCTGCCATCTGGTAGATGATGGAAACCACCGAGCCCTTGTAAGGCACGCGCCCTTCGATACCTTCCGGCACCAGCTTGTCGGCATTCGGGTTCCCGGTGCTGCTTTCCTGGAAGTAGCGGTCGGCGCTGCCCTGTTGCATGGCTCCGATGGAACCCATGCCACGGTAGCTCTTGTAGCTGCGTCCCTGGTAAAGCACGATTTCACCGGGCGCTTCCTCGGTGCCGGCAAACATCCCCCCCATCATCACGGCATTGGCACCAGCGGCAATGGCCTTGGCAATGTCACCGCTGTAGCGGATCCCGCCGTCTGCAATCATGGGCACACCGGTGGTCTGCAACGCCGTCGCCACGTTGTCGATGGCGGTGATCTGGGGTACCCCGACACCAGCGATGATGCGTGTGGTGCAGATGGAGCCGGGTCCGATACCCACCTTGACCCCGTCGGCACCCGCATCCACCAGCGCCAGTGCGGCACTGGCGGTGGCGATATTGCCGCCGATCACATCCACCTGTGGGTAGTTCTGCTTGACCCAGCGCACACGATCGATGACGCCTTTGCTGTGACCATGGGCCGTGTCCACGACGATGGCATCCACTCCTGCCTTGACCAGGGCTTCCACACGCTCTTCCGTGCCCTCGCCCACGCCAACCGCAGCCCCCACGCGCAAGCGGCCGGCAGCGTCACGGGCCGCATTGGGAAAGTTCAGCTGCTTGGTGATGTCCTTGACGGTGATCAGCCCTTTGAGTTCGAAGGCGTCATTGACCACCAGCAGGCGTTCCAGCTTGTGCTTGTTCAACAGTGCCTTGGCTTCATCGGGCGTCGTACCTTCTGCCACCGTGACCAGGCGTTCGCGCGTGGTCATGATCTCGCTGACCGGCAGGTCATAACGCGTCTCGAATCGGAGGTCACGACCGGTCACGATGCCAACCACTTTTCCGTGCTCGACCACAGGAAAACCGGAAACCCCCAGCTCGTCAGACAAGGTGACAACCTGGCGAACGGTGGTTTGCGGCGTGATCACCACCGGATCGCGCAACACACCCGATTCGTAGCGCTTCACCTTGGCCACGTGCGCAGCCTGCTCCTGGGGCGTCAGGTTCTTGTGAACGATGCCGATGCCCCCCTCCTGTGCAATGGCGATCGCCAGCCGAGCCTCGGTGACTGTGTCCATGGCGGCAGACACCAGAGGCAGGTTGAGGTGGATGTTGCGGGTGAACTGCGTCGACAGCGAGGTGTCCTTGGGAAGCACCTGGGAATACGCGGGAACGAGCAGGACGTCGTCGAAGGTGAGCGCTTTGCCGAGGAGGCGCATGGGGTAAAGCTCCAAAAGCCGGATTGTAGCCGTGCGCAGGGGGATGTCTGCCTTTGATGCCCCGAGAGGGACGGTCTGGGCGGCCTTGTGGCACCGTCTGGCCCGCCAGGCTGCCGTCCATGCACATGGCGCCGGGAATCAGACTGCCGCGCGATACACTGCCGGCATGAGCGCTTACCGTCCGATCAACCGACTTGGCCGTACGTCTTTGTTGTTGCTGGGTGCCGGCTTGGCGCTGTGCGCCGGACTGGCGCATGCCCAGTGGCAGTGGGTGGACGACACGGGTCGAAAGGTGTTCAGCGATACGCCGCCGCCCGCCAGCGTTCCCGACAAGAATGTGCTGCGCCGCCCGCATGCGCGCAGCACCCCCGCCACACCACCGAGTGCCGAGCCCCAGGCGGCATCCACCGCAACGCCCGCCACCGCCCCTCCGCGGCGTGATGAGCAGCTGGAAGCCCGAAAACGCGAAGCGGAAGAAGCGGAGAAAGCCAAAGAACAGGCCGAGCGGGCGCGGATAGCCAAGATACGGCAGGAGAACTGCGACAGGGCCACCCGGACCCGCAAGACCATAGCCTCGGGAATCCGCATGTCCACGATCAACGCGAAAGGCGAGATCGAAATCATGGACGACAAGGCCCGAGCCACCGAGATGCAAAGACTGGATCGCATCATGGCGCAGGATTGCGGCCCGATGCCAGCCGCTCAGTAACCGGGCTTGGCTCCCGGCCTGCGACTGGCGAACAAGCCAGAACCCCGAGCGCCCTGGGCAACAAAACGCTCCCGACGAGCCACCTTCGGATCCACACGAAGGCTTCTGCAAACCTCCACCCGATCGCCCTCGCGCAACGCGTGGGCAGGCGCCACCTTGCGGCCCCAGACCGCCAGTGTCAGCGCCAGGTCCCGGATTTCGGGGTAACACGTCAACCAGCCGGCGGCCTGCAGGGCCTGTTCGACCGTGGCACCAGGTGTCAGCTCCAGCGTCGCCTGATGAACCACACGCGGCGCGCTCGAATAGACCAGCGTGACCTTCATGCCAATCAGGGCGTGTCTGCCCCGTACACCTGATCGGCTCGCCGCACAAAGGCATCCACCAGGTTGGAGGCGATCTTGTCGAAAACCGGGCCAACCAGCTTGGCCAGCGCCGGACTTGCAAATCCATAGCGCAGATCAAAGGTCACTTTGCAGGCGCGCTGGTTTCCGTCGCCCAAGGGCTGAAAATCCCACTGACCTTCCAGGATGGAAAAAGGTCCATCGACAAGGCTCAGGTGGACCTGTCGATCCTCGATGTGGGTGTTCCGGGTGGTGAAACTCTGGCGCAGGCCACCAAAGGCGATGCCCACACGGGCCATCATGCCCTCAGGGGTGACCTCCAGGACCTCCCCTTGGTCACACCAGGGAAGAAACTGAGGATAGTGCTGTACATCCGTGACCAGCGCGAACATTTCGTGTGCGCTGTGCCACAGCAGTACGGTCTTGTGAATCGTTTTCATACAATCAAGGGCTGCCCAGCGCCCAGTTGCCCTTGTCTTTGCCAGACAGGGCCGAAGGTCTCGACATGCCGCAAGCGCCTGCACAACCAGAACACCGACCTTCCATTGTATTGGCCCGTTGTGGCCCCACCTGACGTTTCATGGCCACCCCGAACCGAAAGAAAGCCACCACCAGCTCTGGCGACAGCCGTCTTGCCGACAACAAGAAGGCGCAGTTCAATTACGCCATTGAAGAGCGCTTCGAGGCCGGCATGGTGTTGCAAGGTTGGGAGGTCAAGGCTTTGCGAGAAGGCAAAGTGCAGCTGACGGACGGGTACGTGGTGGTCCGTGAAGGGGAGCTGTTCCTGATTGGCTGCCAGATCAACCCGCTGCGAACCGCCTCCACCCACGTCAACCCCGAGGCGGCGCGCACGCGCAAGCTATTGCTCCACAAGGATCAGATCAGCCGCCTGATCGGAAAGACGGAACAGAAGGGATTCACCATTGTTCCACTCAATCTTCACTGGAAGAACGGCAAGGTGAAATGCGAGATCGCGCTGGCCAAAGGCAAGGCCGAGCATGACAAGCGCGACACCATCAAGGAGCGCGAAGGCAAGCGCGAGGTGGAGCGTGCCATGAAGCAGCGCCAGCGCTGAGCCCGGCTTCTGACTCAGAGGTGGGCCAGCGGATGGGCCCACGCCGGCCATGGGGACCGGAAAAAGCCATCCACCATCTGCTGCGTGACGCTGTTGATTTCGGCCGGACGCCAGGCCGGGGCATGGTCTTTGTCCACTGCCAGGGCGCGAATCCCTTCCACCGTCTCGCTGGCGCTTGCCGAGCGGCCCAGGTGGGTCGGGTGAAAACAATGGCGCACCAGGTCCCGTTCCATTCGCAGGTCATCTGACAAGCCCATGGTTCTGGCGCGCCGGATCTGCTCCAGAACGACGTGGAGCATCAGAGGCGAGCGCTGGCGCAACAAGGCGGCCGTCTCTGCGGCCCATTCCGATGCCGAAGCCGCCAGCGCACTCATGATCGCCGGGATGCCTGCCAGCCCAAAGACACTGTCCACCTCGACTGTCGGCCAGGACGGGCGAAAGACCTCTTTCGTCTGGTAGGTCTGGCACCACCTCTCGACCGCCTCACCGGTTTCAAAGGGCGTGTTGGCCAGCGATTCCCACAGGGGCGCGAGGCGGGCACTGTCAACCAGGGCGTCAGCCAATCCCGCGGCAATCGCTTCGCCGCCCACCAGTACCCGTCCTGTGAGCGCCAGATACTCACCCAGGAAACCGGTGCAACGGCTCAGAAAATAGCCGCCGCCGACGTCAGGAAACAGGCCGATGTTGGTCTCGGGCATGGCCAGCTTGCTGCGCTCGGTGACGATGCGCAGGCTGGCGCCCTGGCTGATGCCCATGCCGCCGCCCATGCAGATGCCGTCCATGAAAGCGATGTAGGGCTTGGGGTAGGTGTGGATGAGGTGGTTGAGTGCGTACTCTTCCGTGAAAAAATCCTCCAGCGCCGGGTCTCCGGCCAAGGCCGCCTGATGAAAGAAACGGATATCGCCACCGGCACAGAAAGCGCCGAAGGGTCCCTCCTTGCCCGTGCCTCTGATGACCACGGCCAGGACATGGGGGTCATCTCGCCAGCGGTTCAGTGCCTCCGTCAGACTGCGGATCATGGGCAGCGACAGGGCATTGAGCGCCCGGGGACGCTGCAGGGTAATGCAACCCACACGGCCGCGCAATTCGGCATGGATCAGTTGGTCGATAGGGTCCGTCATGAAATGGTCCTCAAGCATGGATTGGATTCTGATCACTGCCCTCTTTCCCGTGCCTGGCCGGTCGAGAGCGTCTGGATACGAGGGATGGATCGACGGTTGCGCCAACCCAGCCATTCATTCACGCCCAGAGCACCGATCACGAGCCCGCCGCCTACCAGCACGTTCGATCCGGGTCGCTCGGACGCACCCCACCAGGCCAGGAGGATGCCGAAGATCACCTCCAGCAGCGCGAGCAAAGAAACCTCAGGTGCCTTGAGCACGCGGGCGCAGACCACCGAAAGCACACACGGAATGGCCAATTGAAAGATGCCCAGGAAAGCCAGCCACGCCACATCGGTCGATGTCGCCGCGAAGGGATACGCCAATGGCAGGGTGCACAAGGCGGACAGAATGGCGCCCACGAGCACGGACGGCACCAGATCGACGCCGCCACCGTGTTGCTGGCTTCTCTGAACCACGGTCCAGTTCACGGACGCGGCAATCGGCACGCACAAGGCAACCAGCGAGCCGATGATCAGGTCAGACACCCCGGTGTCGCTCGAAGTCCATGCAGACAGCAGCTGGCTGCCGTACATGTAGAAGATGCCCGCGCCGGCCGCCACGCAAGCCAGCCAGGTCCGAAGGGGCAAAGCCTGGCCGATGACCACCCTGGCCACCAACGCGGTGAGCAACGGCCCCAGCGACATGATGATGAGGACATTGGCCACGCTGGTGAAGGTCAACGCCAG
>SBFU01000127.1 GCA_006227785.1 Burkholderiales bacterium | reverse complement strand
GCCATTGTAAGGCCTGCGGCAGGGCAGCCGCGGTAAATTCTATTCCCTCCGCCCCACATCTTGCGTCGCTGCGGGGCTTCCACGCACCCCAAGAGCGGGTCCATGATGGACAATGGCGCCATGCGCAAAAACGCCCTCGTCGAAGCCGCCAAAGTGCATGCGATCTGTCTCGTGCTGATGACAGCATCTGCGTTGCGGGCGCAGGACTCGCCGCAGACGGATCTGCCACGCACCACGCTGAAGGCAGGCATGCACCTCATTCAGGCCCAGGTGGCTGCCACACCGCAACAGCGGGCCATTGGACTGATGTTCCGGCCGGACATGCCGGTCAACGAAGGCATGCTGTTCGTCTTCGAGCGCCCAGCGGTCCAGTGCTTCTGGATGAAGAACACCCTGATTCCGTTGACCGCTGCTTTTGTTGCCGATGACGGCAGCATCGTCAACCTGGCTGACATGCAGCCACAATCGCTGGACTCACACTGCTCCGAGAAGCCTGTGCGCTATGTTCTGGAAATGAACCAGGGCTGGTTCAAGAAACGAGGACTGAAAGCCGGATTTCGGCTGAGCGGCCCCCCCTTTGACAGGCAACGCTGAACACCGACCTGGCCCATCAGCACAAAGGCCCGCCATATGGCGAGCCTTTTCATGCACGGCGGGCGCTGTCAGGCCACCGACTCAAGGGCGGCATTCAGCGTCTTGCTGGGCCGCATGACCGCCGACAGCTTGTCAAAATCGGGCTGGTAATAGCCACCGATGTCCACTGCCTGCCCCTGGACCGCATTCAGCTCTTCAACGATCGTCGTCTCGTGATCGGCCAGGGTCTTTGCCAGCGGAGCAAACCTGGCCGCCAGCTCGGCGTCGTCGGCCTGGGCTGCCAGCTCCTGTGCCCAGTACAGGGCGAGGTAGAACTGGCTGCCGCGGTTGTCAAGCTGGCCGGTCTTGGGCGACGGATTCTTGTTGTTGTCCAGCAGCTTGCCTGTGGCTGCATCCAGCGCCTTGGCCAGAATCTTGGCCCGGTTGTTGCCGGTCTTGATGCCCAGGTCCTCGAGCGAAACGGCCAGCGCCAGAAATTCGCCCAGCGAATCCCAACGAAGGTGGTTCTCCTCCACCAGCTGCTGAACGTGCTTGGGTGCGGAACCGCCGGCACCGGTCTCGTACATGCCGCCTCCGGCCATCAGCGGCACGATGGACAGCATCTTGGCCGAGGTGCCCAGTTCCATGATGGGGAACAGGTCGGTCAGGTAGTCACGCAGGATGTTGCCGGTGGCGCTGATGGTGTCCAGGCCACGGATCACACGCTCCAGGGTGTATCGCATGGCTCGGACCTGACTCATGATCTGGATGTCCAGACCGGTGGTGTCGTGCTCGTGCAGGTACATCTTGACCTTGCGGATGAGCTGCGCTTCGTGCGGGCGGTAGGCGTCCAGCCAGAAAACCACCGGCATGCCGGAGTTGCGCGCGCGGTTGACGGCCAGCTTCACCCAGTCGCGGATGGCGGCGTCCTTGACCTGGCACATGCGCCAGATGTCGCCCTCTTCCACGTTCTGGCTCAGGAGCACCTCGCCGGTTTCCAGGTCGGTGATGTTGGCCACGCCGTCCTCCGGGATCTCGAAGGTCTTGTCGTGCGAACCGTATTCCTCGGCCTGCTGGGCCATCAGGCCCACATTGGGTACCGTTCCCATGGTCTTGGGGTCGAAGGCGCCATGCCACTTGCAGAAGTTGATCATCTCCTGGTAGATGCGCGCAAAGGTCGACTCGGGCATGACCGCCTTGACATCTTTGAGTCGGCCATTGGCGTCCCACATCTTGCCGCCGTTGCGGATCATGGCTGGCATGGACGCGTCGACGATCACATCGTTGGGCGAGTGGAAGTTGGTGATGCCTTTGGCGGAATCCACCATGGCCAGCTCAGGCCGGTGCTCGTGGCAGGCGTGCAGGTCACGCTTGATCTCGTCCTGCTTGGACTGCGGCAGCGTGGCGATCTTGTTGTACAGATCGACCATGCCGTTGTTCACATTGACGCCCAGCTCCTTGAACAGCTCGTCGTGTTTCTCGAAGGCCTCCTTGTAGAAGATCTTCACGCAGTGACCGAACACGATCGGGTGCGAGACCTTCATCATGGTCGCCTTCACATGCAGCGAGAACATCACGCCAGTTTTGCGGGCATCTTCAATCTCCTTCTCGTAGAAGGCCAGCAAAGCCTTTTTGCTCATGAACATCGAGTCGATGACTTCGCGATCCAGCAGCGACACCTTGGGCTTGAGCACAATGGTCTTGCCGCTGTGGGTGATCAGCTCCATCTTGACGTCACGCGCCTTGTCCAGCGTCATGGACTTTTCGCCATGGTAGAAGTCCCCGGCGTGCATATGCGAGACGTGCGAGCGCGAGGCCTGGCTCCATTCGGCCATGTTGTGCGGATTCTTGCGGGCAAATTCCTTCACAGCACGGGGTGCACGACGGTCCGAATTGCCTTCGCGCAGCACCGGATTGACGGCCGAGCCGATGCATTTGGCATAGCGGGCCTTGATGGCCTTCTCTTCTTCGTTCCTGGGGTTCTCGGGAAAGTCGGGAATCTTGTAGCCCTTGCCCTGCAATTCCTTGATGGCGGCCACCAGCTGGGACACCGAGGCGCTGATGTTGGGCAGCTTGATGATGTTGGCTTCCGGGCGCAGCGTCAGCTTGCCCAGCTCGCTCAGCGCGTCAGCGACACGCTGCTCTTCGGTCAGATATTCGGGAAATTGGGCCAGGATACGACCCGCCACAGAAATGTCCGCGGTGGTCACGTTCACCCCGGCCGGGGCGGCAAAGGTGCGGACGATGGGCAGAAAAGACGCGGTCGCCAGCAGGGGCGCTTCGTCGGTCAGGGTATAGACGATGGTGGAGGCGTTCTGGCTCATGTGATGGCTCCTGATGTCGTTGTCGGGGCGCGCCACGACGGGATCCGTCCGGCGCAAACAATCCATGGTGGAGGATTTTGCTTTCAGTCCTCTGACCTCTTGTTCAAATTTTGAACTGATATCTCACATAACGAAAACAGGATCAAAAATCTTCAAAATTTTTTGCCTCCATGAGGGGAGCGGCCAAGCAAAAGGCCCGCAGGCATGACACCTGCGGGCCCCGAAGACGACCAGCGCGCTGACGGTCAGCCGAAGTTCTTCTCGGCAAACGACCAGTTGACCAGTTTGTCCAGGAAGGTCTCGACGAACTTGGGGCGCAGGTTGCGGTAGTCGATGTAATAGGCGTGCTCCCAGACGTCCACCGTGAGCAGGGCCGTGTCGCCCGTGGTCAGCGGGGTGCCGGCTGCGCCCATGTTCACGATGTCAACCGAGCCATCGGCCTTCTTCACCAGCCAGGTCCAGCCGGAACCGAAGTTGCCCACCGCGGACTTGACGAAGGCCTCCTTGAAGGCCGCGTAGCTGCCCCATTTGGCAGTGATCGCTGCGGCCAATGCACCGGCGGGCTCACCACCACCATTGGGCTTCATGCAATTCCAGAAGAAGGTGTGGTTCCAGATTTGTGCTGCGTTGTTGTAGATGCCACCACTGGACTTCTTGACGATGGACTCGAGATCCATGCTTTCGAACTCGGTGCCCTTTTGAAGATTGTTGAGGTTGACCACGTAGGCGTTGTGGTGCTTGCCGTGGTGGAACTCCAGGGTCTCGCGGCTGTAGTGGGGAGCCAGATCGTCCAGGCCGTAGGGCAATGCGGGCAGGGTATGTTCCATGTGGGTTCCTCAGAATGCGGTGTTGTAGGAAAAGACGAAGCTCCGGTCGACGGAGCCGCTCAGGCAATCATTGTAGGCACGGCTGAACCACAACACCGCCATCCGGGTTATGGTGATGTCGGACACGATCGCTCACAGAACTTTCACATCCAGCTGTCCGTCGCTCAGGCGGGCATGGAGCGTCTGCCCCGAAGGTGCCTGCGCAATGCGGGTCACCACCTGCCCGTGCCGGTCGGTCAGCAGGGCGTAGCCACGCTTGAGAACCAGCTGGGGGTCCATCATGGACAGGGCGGTGGCGGCCTGGTCCAGACGCTGACGATGCGACATCACGCTCCGGCGCACGGCTTGCGGCATCTGGACGGCCAGAGCATCTACCCTGGCCTGTCCGCGCAGCAGCGCCTGACCCATCGCCCGGCCCAGGCGATGCTCGATGTCCGTCAGTTGCCGGCCAGCTCCGTGAAGGCGGGCAGAAGGCCGACCCAGGCGTTGGCCCAGCCAGTCCAGCCGTTGAGAGCGTCGATCCAGCGCATCGTTCAAAGCGGTCGAAAGCCGCTCGCCGAGGTAGTCCAGTTCGCCCAGCCGCTGGTCACGCGAGGGTGAGCACAACTCCGCCGCCGCCGTCGGTGTGGGCGCCCTGAGGTCCGCGGCGAAGTCGCTGAGGGTGAAATCGGTTTCGTGGCCCACGCCACAGATGACTGGCATGGGCGCGCGGGTCACCGCACGAACCACCTGCTCGTCATTGAAGGCCCACAAGTCCTCCAGCGAGCCACCTCCTCGCACCAGCAGCAGCACATCGACATCGCCGTGGGTCTGGTGCCGCTGGTAGGCCGCCTCAAGCGCCAGCACCAGCTCCTGAGGCGCTCCCGCTCCCTGCACCGACGCCGGAAACAGCAACACCGGCAAGTGAGGCACCCGTCTGGCCAGGCTGGTGACCACGTCGCGCAGGGCGGCCGCGCCGAGGGAGGTGACCAGCCCCAATGCCCGCGGCTGTTCGGGCAACACGCGCTTGCGCGCCACATCAAACAGGCCTTCGGCCTCCAGACGAGACTTCAGACGCAGGAACTGCTCGAACAGACTGCCCTGGCCAGCCACGCGCAGGGTGTCGACAATCAATTGCAGGTCACCACGGGGGCCGTAGACATCCAGTCGACCACGTGCCTCGACCAGCTGGCCGTCCCGGGGGGCGAACGTCAGCTGTTCAGCGGAGCGGCGGAACATCGCACAACGAACTTGCCCGCTGTCATCCTTGAGCGAAAAGTAACAGTGTCCGCTGGCTGCGCGCGCGAACCCGGAAACCTCGCCACGAACCGCGACGGGATTGAACCGCGCTGCGAGTGTGTCAGCAACGGCGCGCATCAGCGGGCCAACCGCCCACACAGTCCTCGTCGATTCGACGCTCTGGCCCAGGAAGTCTTCAGCCATGAGGCCTCCAGAGCAGAATATGTCCACAGGCCCAACGCACAGGCGACTCGCCGTGGTCCATGGAGGAAGCCATGCGGTGCAGCGCCAAGCCCTTGATTTGAAATCGGAAATACATGCCTGTTTTTTAATCAGTCTCTGGACCAACCAGTGATGGCGCGGCCTTTCCGTACGACGGACGCTGTTGCCCACAAAGATATCCACAGAATCTGTGAATCGCGGCTGAGCCGCTTGCGTCGAGGTCGGCACATCCTCTGGGCCATAATCCGGTGGTTTTCACTTGGCGGTGCCATGCAGGCTTCGCCCGCCCGGAGACCCGATTTTGCTGTCCATCATACAAGCCGCCGGCTGGCCTATCTGGCCCCTGATTGCCTGCTCGATCATCGGATTGGCCCTCATCATCGAGCGTTTCATCAGTCTCAAGGCCGACCGGATCGTCCCTCCCAAGCTGCTTGATGAAGCCATCATGGTTTCCAAGAACGGCTTGCCTGGACCGGAAGTGGTTTCCCAGCTGGAGCAGAATTCGGTGTTGGGCGAGGTGCTGGCCAGCGGTTTTCGCACGTACCACCAGAACCCACGCGCCTCTGAAGACGACTTGCGCTCCAACCTTGAGGGGGCCGGTCGGCATGCGGCGGCCAAGCTGCAGCGCTACCTCGGCGCCCTCGCCACCATTGCCTCAGCGGCACCCT
>SBFU01000382.1 GCA_006227785.1 Burkholderiales bacterium | reverse complement strand
AAGGAGATCAAGGGCCGCAAGGTGGTGGTCGAGACCACCGTGTGGGCCGGCGAGGTGGCCACCGCGCGCGGTGAGGTGGTGGCCGTCCAGATGCCGGAGAGCTTCGGCGCCTGAGCGCCGAAGCGGGTGCTCAGAACGCCAGAGAGTTCAGGCCCGGCTTGAGCAGGTGGGCCGCCACGTCGGCCGGCTTGGCCGGGGTCACACCCGGGATCAGATCGGTCGGCTGCTTGCCGGTGTTGGGCAGGTAGAGCGCGCAGACCTCGACCTTGGCGCCAGCCTTGATCACCCCTTGCAGCATCTGCTGGGTGGTGACGTCGCGCGGCTTGAGCTTGGGCAGTTCGGCGCCCGTGACCGCGATGTCGCCTGCGGCGTCGCACAGCAGGATGCGCACATGGGCCTTCTGCTCCAGGGCCTGTCCGGCCAGCACCAGTCCGGCTCCCTGGGCCATGGGGCTGCCGCTGTGGATGTTGACGAACAGGTCCTGGGCCTGGACGGCGGTGGTGGTGGCCAGCAGGGCGGCGGTGCCCAGGGCGATGATCGGTTTCATGCGCAAACTCCTTGATGGAATGGTTGGATTGATCAGTGACGAAGCCACCGAAAGAGCCATTCTTCATATACTCCACGGAGTATCATTGAGAAAACGCAAGGCAGGTACCCAATGGCTGCAATTTCAGAACAGGCGAGCATGGATCCCGACCGGCTTGACCTGGTGGACAACGAACTGGATGTCCTGGCAGGACTGGTCGACATCGAACGGGTGCGGGTGATCGAGGCCGGTTGTGGCAATGCCCGGCTGCTGCGCCAGCTGTTGCAGCGCCACCCGCTGGCCACGGCGGTTGGTCTGGAAGTCGATGTCGTGCAGCACGCCAGGAACCTGGCCACACCCGAAGCGCGCCTGTGTTTCATCGAGGCCGGAGCCCAGGCCATTCCCCTGCCCGATGCCGGCGCCGACCTGGCCCTCATGCTCAAGTCGCTGCACCATGTGCCCGTCGCGCTGATGGACACGGCCTTGGCCGAGCTGGCCCGTGTGGTCCGCCCGGGCGGATGGCTCTACGTGTCGGAGCCCATCTATGGCGGCGCGCTCAACGAGATCGTGCGCCTGTACAACGACGAAGGCCCGGTCCGGCGCGAGGCCCAGGCCGCGCTGGACCGGGCCGTGGCCGACGGCACCCGATGGCAGGCCGCCGCCGAGCGCCGGTTCGCCCAGCCGGTCCGTTATCGGGACTTTGACGACTTCGCGCAGCGCATGCTTTACCCCAGCTTCGCCGACCACCACATCACCGGCGAACTGCTCGAACGTGTCCGACAGGCCTACCAGCCCCACCAGACCGACGATGGGGCCCGCTTCGTGCGGCCCATGCATGTGCGCCTGCTGCAGCGCGTGAACTGATGGCAGGCCCTCAGTCCTGCACCAGGGCGGTCATGGCCTGGTGGTGGGTCAGGAACACCTGACCGCTGAGGTGCTGCAGGAAGTCGGTGCGCTTGAGGCGGTCCATCACCGGCCCCTTGACCTCGCTCAGGTGCAGCGATATGCCCTGGTCGGACAGCCGCTGCACGATGGTCTCCAGGCTGTCCAGGGCGCTGGCGTCGATGTCGTTGACGGCCGCGCACTGCAGCACCACATGCCGCAGGCCGGGTCGCATGGCCACGGCCTCGGCTACGCGGTCCTCCAGGTAGCGCGCATTGGCAAAGAACAGGCTCTGGTCGACCCGCAGGCCGAGCACGCCGGGGTGGGTCACCACCTCGTGCCGAAGCACGTTGCGGTAGTGCTCGGTGCCCGGCACGTTGCCGACCACGGCGATGTGGGGCCGGCTGCTGATCCACAGGTGCATCACCAGCGACACCACGACACCGGTCATCAGCCCGCTGACCAGGTCGACCAGCAGCGTGACGGCGAAGGTCAGCACATGGGCCGCGAAATCGGCCCGGGAGATGCGCCACGACTTGGCAAACCCCCGCCAGTCGACCAGGCTGCCCAGGGCCATCAGGATGGTGGCCGCCAGAACGGCCAGTGGCAGGTGGTACAGCCAGGGCGTGAAGAACAGGGCGGTCAGGCCCAGCAACACCGCGGTGACCAGGCCAGTGAAGGCCGTGCGGGCCCCGCTCTCATGCAGCACCACGGAGCGCGAGAAGCTGGCGCCCACCGCAAAGGCGCCGGTCAGGCCCGCCGCCAGGTTGGCGCCGCCCATGGCCCGCATCTCTGCGCTGGTGTCAATGCGCTCCCGGCGACGCGCGGCCATGCCCTGCGCAATCGACACCTGCTCGACAAAGGTCAGCATGGCAATCAGCAAGGCCGGCAGCAGCAAGGCTTGCCAGGTGCCAGCGCTGACACCCAGCAGCGACTCGAAGACCAGACCCGGCAGGCCCTGGGGAATGTCACCCACCACCGCCAGTCCCAGTCCGGCCCAGCCCAGTGTCGCGGTCAGCGCGATGGATGCCAGCATCACCAGAAGGGGGGCTGCCTTGGCCACCAGGTCGGCCGCCCCCGTTCCCAGGCCGCTGCGCACCAGCAGCCCCTTGAGCCATCGCTTGGCTGCCCACAGGCACAACAGGGTGCCTGCGGCCACCGCCACCGTCAGGACGTGCATGTGCACGATCTGAGCCGCGAGGCTTTGCAGAAAAACCCACAGATTGCTGCTGCTCAGGGGGGTGCCCAGCACATGCGACATCTGGCTCATGCCGATCAGCAGGCCGGAGGCCGTCACAAAACCCGAGAGCACCGGCGTGCTCAGAAAACTGGCAACGAACCCCATGCGCAGCGCGCCCATCAGCAGCAGCATGGCGCCCACCAGCAAGGCCAGCAAAGCCGTGGCGGCCACGAAGTCCGTGCTGCCGCTGCTGGCCACGCCACTGACCGCCGCCAGCGACATGATCGAGCGCAGGGCCGCCGGGCCCACACCCAGCACCGGACTGGTGCCCATCAGGGCGTAGATCACCAGCGGTAGCATGCTGGCATACAGCCCCGTGACGGCGGGCATGCCCGCCAGCAGCGCGTAGGCCAGGCACTGCGGAATGAGCAGCAGGGTCACCACGGTGGCCGCGGTCAGGTCACCGGCCAGGTCCTGGCGACCATAGGAACGCGCCCAGGTCAGGATCGGAAACCAGTCGGCCAGGTGCGTGCGCATGCGGGGGTTCAGGTCAGACAGCGTTGATGGGGATTTTCAGGTAAACGACGCCATTGTCCTCTGCAGGCGGCATCTGCCCTGCACGCATGTTCACCTGCACCGAAGGCAGGATCAGTGTCGGCATGTCCAGGTTCGCGTCCCGCGCGCGGCGCATCTGCACGAACTCGGCCTCGCCCACGCCCTGGTGAACGTGCACATTGGCGGCCTTCTGCGCCGCCACCGTGGTCGTGCATTGCGGCGCGCGTCCGTCGGGCGGGTAGTCGTGGCAGAGGCGCAGTTCGGTGTCGTCCGGCAGCGCCAGCACCTTCCGGATCGAACGGTAGAGGACGGCCGCGTCACCGCCCGGAAAGTCGCAGCGGGCGGTGCCGTAGTCGGGCATGAAGAGCGTGTCGCCCACAAAAGCCACGGTGCGGATCGGGTCGGTACTGTGGTCGCGCACCACATAGGTCATGCAGGCCGGCGTGTGACCGGGGGTGTGCATGGCCTGGACCTGCAGGCCCCCGATGGCAAAGTGTTCGCCGTCGGCCAGCAGCCGGTCGAACTGGCTGCCGTCGCGCGCGAATTCGGTGCCCGCATTGAACAGCTTGCCGAAGGTGTTCTGCACCGTGGTGATGTGCACGCCGATGGCCAGCTGGCCACCCAGGTGTTGCTGCAGATAGGGCGCGGCCGACAGGTGGTCGGCGTGCACATGGGTCTCCAGCAGCCACTGCACCTGCAGGCCCAGCTCGCGCACGCGGGCCATCAGGCGGTCGGCGCTGGCGGTGCCGGTGCGTCCGGACTTGGGGTCGTAGTCGAGCACGCTGTCGACCAGCGCGCACTGGGCGCTGGCGCTGTCCCAGACGATGTGGCTGAAGGTGAAGGTGGCCGGGTCAAAGAACGATTCGATGCGCAGGCGCGATGGGGTGTTCATGGTGAGCTCCGATGGATGGCAATGGCATCGTGAAAGGCGAAACAGCCGGATGGCCTGTGTCAGGCGCTCCGGCTGCGCGGATCACGCGCCGGCCGGTGCGGCCGCGCGCGGTGCGTTGGGGTGGTGGATCACAGCGACTTGGTCGAGTAGTACCAGTCGGTGGTGTTGTAGCCCTCGCCGGCGCGCTGGGCCACGGCCTCTGCGGTCTTCGGGGGCGGCACGATCACGTCGCAACCCGGCGTCCAGCCTTCGGGCGTGGCCACCTTGTTGGCGTCGCTGGTCTGCATGGCCTGCAGCAGGCGCACGAACTCATCGATCGAACGGCCGTTGCTCATGGGGTAATAGACCATGGCACGCAAAATGCCCTCGGGGTCGATGAAGAAAGTGGCGCGCACGGCCTGCGTGTCGGCCGCACCGGGGTGCACCATGCCGTAGGCCTTGGCCACGTCCATCTTGATGTCTTCGATGATGGGGAAGCTGATCTCCACACCGAACTTCTCCTTGATGTTCTGCGTCCAGGCCAGGTGCGAGTACAGGCTGTCGATGGACAGGCCGATCAGCTCGCAGTTCATGCTGCGGAAGGTCTCGGCGTGCTTCTGGAAGCCGATGAACTCGGTGGTGCAGACCGGCGTGAAGTCGGCCGGGTGCGAGAACAGGATCAGCCACTTGCCTTTGTAGTCGGCGAGCGAGCGGTCTCCGTGGGTGGTCTTGGCGTTGAAGTCGGGAGCGGCTTCGTTGAGGCGGGGGAAGGTGGCGACGTTTTCCATGAGGGACTCCATTGAGGTTGAAGAGACACCGGGAAAGCAGAACGGCTTGGCCGATGAATGAAGTCTATGGACCGACGCCCGTCAATAACTTGCGTTTTGTCAAACGGGCCATTGGCATTGCCAACCGCGTCGATAGCCTCCCCACTTGCTGTGGGTGGGCCGCGCTGCGGCTGAGCGGAGTGTGGGGGCGGGAAGTCTGCGTCGGCCGCCCGTTCAAGCAAATGGCGCTTGTTCATCGCAAGACGCCTTTGCGCTGGCCACAGCGGACCAGACAGTCTGCACGGCGTCCGCTTTGTCTCGCCTGCTCCAGGTCACTGAGCCACTTCTACCCTGGGGAACTTGTCTGCCGGGCGAACTTCGAACCGGATTTGAAACGCCATGAGGGATTCATGAAGGCTCACCACCTGCCCAAGCGGCGACTGGATGGACTCACGCGGCGCGCCAGCCTGGCCAGTTTGGCGGGGCTGGCGGTGTGGAGCCTGGGGCGACCGCTGCCCGGGCAAGCCGCAGCAGCGACTCCCCTGCTGCGCAGCATTCCGTCCAGCGGCGAGGCCATTCCGGTGGTCGGGTTGGGAAGCTGGATCACGTTCAACGTCGGACAGGACGCCGCCGGACTGGCGGCCTCCACCGATGTCATCCGCGCTTTCCTGGCTGGCGGGGGACGGATGATCGATTCATCGCCCATGTACGGCTCGGCGCAGGCCACCATTGGTCATGCGCTGGCGGCCTTGGGCCGTCCCAGGACCGTGTGGTCGGCGGACAAGGTGTGGGATGGCGACCTCGCGCGCGGCAGCGCCCAGATGGACACGTCGCGCCAGCGCTGGGGCGTGGAGCGCTTCGACCTGATGCAGGTTCACAACCTGCTCGGCTGGCAGGTGCACCTGCCGCGTCTGTTCGAGATGAAGGCGGCCGGGTGGCTGCGCTACGTGGGCATCACCACCAGCGAGGGACGGCGTCACGCCGAGTTCGAGCAGATCATGCGCAGCCAGCCGCTGGACTTCGTGCAGATCTCCTACAACCTGCTCGACCGGGCGGTGGAGCAGCG
>SBFU01000435.1 GCA_006227785.1 Burkholderiales bacterium | reverse complement strand
CGTTCGGTGACGATCTTGAACGCGTTAACCGGCAGTTCCTTCACATCGATGATGCTGGCCTTGATACGGCCGGTGATCACGGTATCGGCGGCGCGTTCGCGCAAGGACGGGCTGTTGACAATGGCCAGTTCGTTGATGACCTCGGTCACGTTCTCGACCTTGCCGACGATCTCGGCCACCAGCGCCTTGTCGCGCTCGTTGGGGACCTCGCCCGTGAGCAAGGCCCGGCGGTTGTAGCTGGTCACATTGACACGCACCCGCGAGCCCAACTCGTCGCGCAGGCGGCTGGCCGCCCGCAGCTCGATGCCCTGGTCTTCCAGCTGGGCACCAGAGGTGCGCCTGTCGGTGATGACCACCGCGCTGGTCACGGCTGCGCCACCCACCAGCAGCGGTGCGCAACCAGGCAGGACCAGTCCTAGGGTCAGGGTGGCCAGGCCAAGGCCCGCCCATCGGCGGCTGTTGTTCACGCGGGAAGCGGTCATGTGGCAATCTCCTGTTCGGGGTTCAAGGTATCGGGCAGACCCAGCAGCTGGGCGTCCACACCGTCGCAGATGCAATGCAGGATCAGGTGGTGCACCTCCAGCACACGGGCCGGCACCTCATGCGGGACACAGATCTGCACGTCGGTGTCGCGCAGGATCTGCAGCAGGCGTCCGCCGCGGCCTCCGGTGAGCGCCACCACCGTCATTTCACGTTCGTGGGCGGCCTCGACAGCCGCCAGCACATTGGCCGAATTGCCCGACGTCGACAGCGCCAGCAGCACGTCTCCGGCCTGGCCCAGTGCGCGCACCTGGCGCGAAAACACCTGGCGGGTGTCGAAGTCGGTGGCGATACCGGTGAGCACAGCGGCGTCGGCCGACAGGCACAGGGCGGCCAGTTCCGGACGCTCGCGCTCATAACGACCGATAAAGCTGGCCGAGAAATGCTGTGCCGCCGACGCTGAAGCGCCGTTGCCACAACTGAGGACCTTGCCGCCACCGGTGACGCTGGCCAGCACCGCCTGGGTGGCCGCCTCGACCTGCGGGGCCAGCGACTGCGCACACTGGTACTTCAGATCGGCGCTGTCGATGAACTGTTGCTGTATGCGTTGCAGAAGCATGGAGGAATCATATCGGGCCAGAACCCAACGTTCATGGACGGCTGGGCCATGGGTCCATTGGACACCCGTTTGCGCGTATCAAAAGGTAGCGGTTGCATCAAATGCAGCCCTCAACCAGATCACCTCGGCTGGCTGGCTGCGGGCCGAATCGTCGGTCCGGACCACACCCTGGACCAGCACGACGTCGAAGCGGCATGGAGGTTCGGATCCGATCGCGTGCAAAAAGTGCCGGGCGGCAAAGACGATGCGGCGCTGCTTGTGGGCGGTGATGCTGGCGCCGGCGCCACCCCGGGACTGGCTGGCACGCTGGCGCACCTCGACAAACACCAGGGTGCCATCGGGCTCGCGCATAATCAGGTCGATCTCGCCACCGCCGCGGCCCGGCGTGCGGAAGTTGCGCCTCACCAAGGTCAGGCCATGGCGCCGCAGATGCTCCAGGGCGAGCTGTTCGGCACGGTCGCCCAACTCCTTCGTGCGCACCCTTGCTTCGGCTGGCGCACCTTTGCCTCTCGCGGAAACCCACATTGTCATCTGTCCTCCCTACCCTGCTGAAGGCCGCGCACGACGCGGCCGCGCACCAGCATTATCCGCAGGGTGCGTTGTACATGGTCGCCACACCGATTGGCAACCTGGCCGACATGGGTCTGCGCGCCTTGCATGTGCTGGCACTGGCCGACACCGTGGCCTGCGAGGACACCCGCCACACCGGCAGCCTGCTGCAGGCCTACGGCCTGCACAAGCCTCTGCTGGCGCTGCATGAACACAACGAAGCCGAGGCGGCGGCCACCGTGGTGCAACGGTTGCAGCAAGGCCAGCGTGTGGCCTACGTCAGTGACGCCGGCACCCCCGGCTTGAGCGATCCCGGCGCGCGGCTGGTGGCCGCGGCGTTGGCCGCTGGCCTGCGGTGCGTGCCCGTCCCCGGCGCCAGCAGCCTGACCGCCCTGCTCAGCGTGACCGGCTTCACCCATCAGGACGCCCAGCAGGCAGGGCGTTTCGTGTTCGCGGGTTTTCTCTCCAGCAAGAGCGCGGAACGGCAGCGCGAGGTGGCCGCCATCGGCAGCGATCCGCGTGCCTGTGTGATCCTGGAAGCGCCGCACCGCATCGAGGCACTGGCGACCGACCTTGCCCAACTGAGTGAGCGACCACTCACCATAGGGCGCGAGCTGACCAAGCAGTTTGAGGAGGTGGCGCAGATGCCCGCGCATGCACTTGCACCGTGGTTGCAGGCCGATGCCCAGCGCCGGCGCGGCGAGTTTGTCCTGTTGGTCCATGCCCGGCCACCGGCGGAAGCCGAAGACGACATCGGCCCAGCCGCTCGCCGGGTGCTGGGACTGCTGATGGAGGAACTGCCGCTGAAAACGGCGGTGAAACTGTGCGCGGAGATCACCGGGCTGCCGCGCAACAGCCTCTATGCGCTGGCGCTCAGTCTCAGAAAGACGGAAGGTTGACCCGGGGCTGTCAGGGTTCACGTGCCGCACCGGGCGGCTCAACACGCGGGGCCGGGCCCTCGGGCACTTCCTGGGCCTGGACATCGACCACGTCGCCCCCTGCCGAACGGCCACCGCCGGACCAGGCGCCGTAACGAGACGAGGTCTGGCGAAAGCGCTGGAACACCATGACCGGCGCCGGCTTGCGCCCGGTCAGCAAGGCCCACAGCGACAGCAGGGCCACGGCAATGACGCCGGCCAGCATCAGGCTGACCAGGAACACCAGGCCAGCCAGCGCCAGCAGGATTCGCAACAGGCCACGCAAGAGACGGCCAATGATGTCGGTCAGGGCATTCATGCAGGACAGAGCCCTCACGGGCGTGGGGAGTTCCGACGGCATCCCCCCATGGATGACCGACGGTGCGTGAAAATTGGTCACGCACGCATCGCAGATGCAGCCATTGTCGCCGGTTTCAAGTGCTGGCGCTGTCGTTCCGCCGGAGATTCCATGGCCAGCCGCTCCCGCCCATGCTCTGTATTCCGCCCCGTCGCGTCTGTGGCCTTGCTGTTGCTTGCGTGCGGGTCGCTGGTGCCAGCGCTGGCGCGGGAGCTGGACTTCGAGGACGTGGCGCTGGAAGGGCAGATCAAGTTCTTCAGCGCGCGCCCCGACCCGCAGGCCTACCGGTACGAATCGCTTGTGCGCATCAGTGAAGACAGCCTCAGCAGTGGCCTGGTGGGTCTGTCCACCTGTCACCGGGCACTGGATCCGAACGCTCGCATCGTGATTGCGTTCAATGCCGATCGGGTACGGCACATTGCCATCACCTCCACCGAGGGTGTCGGACATGCGGAAGTGGTGGGGCACCGGGTGGAAATGTCGGATGTGCAACGCGGCGGCAGCATCTGCATCGATCTGGTCTCGCAGGCCCTTGAACGCACATCGCCGCAGGCCTGGCGCCTGCACGCCGGACCGTTGATGCGCCGCTACCTGGATGGTTACCTGCCCATGGAGGCCAGCCTGTCCTTCCAGTGGCCGGACGGCCTGCTGCGTCTGGGCAGCACACGTCCGGCCGCACAACCGGGTGTCCAGGTGACAGCCAAGCGGGACGGCGCGCGCATGAACCTGCTGTTCGCCGGCCGCATGACCGCGACACTGGAGCTGGAGGCGACCCCACGCTGAACATGCCCGGACGCGGCACCGGCACCGGCACTGCTATGCTGAGCGCTGGGCATGGCTGCCCGACACCTGCCCTTCCATGAAAACCCTCTACCAGTACTTTTTTCGCGGCCTGCTGACATTCCTGCCGCTGGCCCTGACGGTCTACGTGCTGTACCTGTTCGTCTTCTGGACGGAAGGCATGGCCATGCGCCTGATCCGGCCGTTCATCGGTGATTTCTACCTGCCCGGCCTGGGCATTTTTCTGGGGGTGGGCCTGATCCTGCTGTTGGGTTTTCTGGTGTCCCAGCCCTTCACCTCGCGGCTGGTCACGCTGCTGGAATTGCCCTTCACCAACCTGCCGGTGGTCAAGAGCATCTATTCGTCGCTGAAGAACTTTGCCGACTACTTTGCGCCGCATGAGAACGACAGCCAGCAGGTGGTGCTGCTGAGCCCGCCGGGGCAACAACTGAACATGGTCGGACTGGTCACCCGCCAGAGCCTTCGGGGCCTGCCCAGGCCCATGGGGGACCTTGACCAGGTGGCCGTCTATCTGCCCATGGGTTACATGATCGGTGGCTACACGGTGTTTGTGCCCAGGGACTGGGTGACGCCGATCAACCTCTCGGTGGAAGAGGCCATGCGGTCCACCCTGATCGCCTGGATGGCATCCAGTCGCAACGATGGCACGCCGGCGGCCGGCGACACGGCGGAGCCAGGAGCCACTTCACGCGACTGACACCGGGCCGGGGCACAATGAACCCATGAGCATCCGGCACCTCGACACCCTCTTCTCCCCGGCTTCGGTGGCCGTCTTCGGCGCTTCTCTGCGCCCGGCCAGCGTGGGCGGCACGGTCTGGCGCAACCTGCGAAGCAGCGGCTATGACGGACGCCTGTACCCGGTCAACCCGAAGCACCGGGAGCTGGACGGTGTGCCCGCCTTCGCTGGCGTGGACGACCTGCCCGAGGCGCCGGATCTGGCCGTGCTGTGCACCCCGGCCGACAGCATCGTGCCATTGATCAGCGCACTGGGGGCACGGGGCACCCGCGCCGCCATCGTGGTGACCGCCGGCCTGGACAAGGCGCAGAAACAGGCCATGCTGGACGCTGCCCGTGTCCACACGCTGCGCATTCTGGGCCCCAACTGCATCGGCATGCTGGTGCCGCACATCGGTCTGAATGCAAGTTTTGCGCACATCGGTGCCAGACCGGGCGAGCTGGCCTTTGTCTCGCAGTCGGGCGCCCTGGTCACGGCCATGCTGGACTGGGCAGATGCCAGGGGCATCGGTTTTTCCCATTTCGTGTCGCTGGGCGAGCGCGCCGATGTCGACTTCGGTGACATGCTGGACTTCCTGGGCAGCGACGCCCGCACCCGCGCCATCCTGCTCTACATCGAGAGCATCGAGGAGCCGCGCAAATTCATGTCGGCGGCCCGCGCCGCGGCGCGCAACAAACCGGTGATCGTGGTCAAGGCCGGTCGCTCGACGGCCGGTCAGCAGGCCGCCGCTTCGCACACCGGGGCACTGGCCGGGTCGGACGCGGTGTTTGATGCCGCCATCGCCCGCGCCGGGATGCTGCGGGTGGGCACGCTGCAGGACCTGTTCCTGGCGGCCGAAACCCTGGCCCGTTTTCGCGACGGGCCGTCGGGCCAGCTGGTGGTGCTGACCAACGGAGGCGGTGCCGGTGTGATGGCGGCCGACGCCGCCGCGGCCGAGGCCGTGCCGCTGGCCACCCTGGACGCGGCCACCCTCGAACGCCTGAACGCGGTGCTGCCGGGCAACTGGTCGCACGCCAACCCGGTGGACATCATTGGCGACGCGCCGGCTCCACGCTATGTGGACGCCATCGACGCGCTGTCGCAGGATCGGGAAAGCGCCATCCTGTTCATCCACGCGCCCACCGCCATCGTGCCCAGTGCCGAGATCGCCAAGGCCCTGCTTCCCCGGGTGACGCAGGCGCCGCGTCGCGTGCTGGGTTGCTGGCTGGGTGACACGGCGGTGGCCGAGGCACGCCGGCAATTCCGCGACGCCGGTGTGCCCGACTTCGACACGCCCGAACAGGCGGTGCGGGCCTTCGGCTTCCTGCGCACGTACCGGCTGCATCAGGAAGAGCTGCTGCAGACCCCGCCCGCCCATGGGGGCGCTGCCGAGGCGGACCTGCCTCGCA
>SBFU01000473.1 GCA_006227785.1 Burkholderiales bacterium | reverse complement strand
TCTTCTGGCGCGCCCACAGCACACCGGCACCCGCATGGGCTTGCTCTTCAGGCAGGGTGAAGCGCTGCTGCCAGGCGCCGCCCTGCTGGCCGTGCAGGGTCAGGTGGCTGGGCATGTGGTTGAGCTTGAGAGCCACCATCAGCGGCTGGCCGGCGTACAGGTCGGGCAGCTCCTGCGGGCCGTGGTCGGCCACGATGCCCTCGGGCAGTTCCAGCCGCAGGTCGGTCAGCACCGGGCGCTCCAGCTTCTCGAACAACTGGGCCATCTGCGCCTCAACCTCGTTCGAGTCGGCGATGACGTGGTATTGGCCCCGACCCAGTTCGGCCGACTTGCGCAGCAGGTAGCTGTTGGGCGCGGCGCCGATGCCGACGGTGAACAGCCGGGCCTGGTGCCGTCGGTGCTCGATCAGGGCCAGGATATCGGCCTCATTGCTGACCGAGCCGTCGGTGATGAAGATGACCTGGCGCAGGTAGCCGGGGTCGGACGGAAAAGCCAGCGCGTCACGCAACACCGGCAGCATCTCGGTGCCGCCATCGGCCTGGAGTCGGCGGACCCAGGCCTGCGCTTCGGCGACGCGGCGGGGGCTGGCCGCTTGCAGGTCGCGGTAGAGCATGCTGTGCCGGTGGTTGAACTCCAGCACGTTGAAGCGGTCTTCAGGCTTCAGGCGGCCCAGGGCGAAGATCAGGCTGTCCCGGGCCTGGCGGATGCGCTCACCCCCCATGGACCCCGAGGTGTCGATCACCAGGATCACCTCACGTGGCTGGCGCTCGGCCTGCACGGGCAGGTCACCGGGCATCAGCATCAGCAGGGCGTGCAGCTCGCCGTCCACCCGCTCGGCAAACACGTTGACGCGGCTGGCGGGACCGCCCTGCAACTGCCAGTTCAGCACGAAGTCGCGGTCCATGGGCACGGTGTCGGTGTCCAGCTCGATGCGGTGGCGCTGCCCGTCGGCACGCAGCCGGATCGCATGGCTGGGGCTGGCCAGGCTGGCCAGCGGCTGGCCGGCGTCCAGCTGCACGTGAAGCTGTGTGCGGTGCGACTGGGCCGGCGACACACCCGGCGGCAGGATCAGCCCTTCCGGTCCGGTCAGGTCGTGCACCTGCATCACGGGCGGGTTCTCCGGGTGGACGGTGGCCTGGGGCCGGTAGCGCGGTGTCATGGTCAGCGGCAGGCGCAGCGAGAGCCGCGCACCATCTGGCACCAGCATCTCGGTGTATTCCAGACTGACCACGATGTCGCGCCCCGGCTCGATGTTGGCCACCGCGCTGCTGAAGATGTTGGGCCGGCGCTGCTCCACCAGCGCGGTGGCCTGGCCATGGGCCCTGGCCTGCTCGAAGATCTGCCGCGCGCGGGCTTTCTCTTCAATGCGTCCGACGATGCGCCGTTCGCCGATCTGCATCTGCATGCCGTGCACGGCGGAGCGCTCGGACAAGGGGAAGGCATAGACGCCTTCGGCAAAGCCCTGCAGCGTGTTGCGAAAGCGCTGCTCGACCTTGACCCTGACCACCGGACCGCTGACCTGCACATCGAAGCGGGTGTCCAGCAGCAGGGCCGGCTGCCAGTCCGGCTGGCCGCTGGCCCGCAGCAGCAGGGCCCCGGTGCCGGCGTCGTTCAGCCAGCTGTTGATGTGCACGGGCGTGGCACCGGCCAGGCCGGCACGACCGAGCATGAGCAGCAGCGCAATGAGGAAGCCAAACCTTCTGATGAACATGACGAGCTCTCCTGTGTTGTCGTGACACAGATGCTCGCCGTCCCATGTGTGGCCATGATGGGGTTTGTGTGTGGAACCCCGGCAGGTTTTGTGTGGCGACCGGCGCCTGGAGTTCAGTCTGCGCTGTCGAACGTTGACCCTGTGGGGGCCGAGCGGGTCACCATCTCATGCACCCGGGCCTGGAGGGTATGCACCATGGCGTCAAGCTGAGCCCTCTCGGCGGGGGACAGCACACTGGCCAGTTCCCGGTTGATCGCTGCCACGCGCGGGAAGATGGCCCGGTAGACACGCCAGCCTTCTTCGGTCAGGAACACATGCACCTCGCGCCGGTCGGATGGCCGGGGCTGGCGACGAATCAGCTGCTTGCCTTCCAGCCGGGTGAGCGCGCGGGAGGTGCGCGCCCGGTCCAGCATCACGTGTCCGGCCAGCTCGCTGGAGAGCACGCCTTCGTGCTCGGACAGGACCGACAGAACCAGCCATTCGCGCCGGGTCATCCCGAATTCCTGCTCGAACAGCTGCACCACCAGCCGTCGGGCGGTGATGTGAATGCGGTAGAACCGGTACAGCAGCAGGTCGGCCTGCACCTGCGGTTCGAGCATGAGGTCTGTCGCAGCGACAGGCCTTGGGTGCGTTTCACTCATGGTTCCGGGACTCAGGGAAAACACCTGAAATGATTGATTTCTGCAATTGATTGTCCCTGCATAGCATGGCGAACTGCACCGGGAATCACCCGAGCCAACGCCCAACCAACGGAGACAAACCATGAGCCGACGCTGGATTCTTCTCACCGCCGTGGCCGCCGCCGCCACACTGATCGCCCCTGTGGCAGCCGTTGCCCAGGACAAGACCCCACTCAAGATCGTGGTGGGTTTTCCGCCCGGCGGCTCGGCCGACACGCTGGCGCGACTGCTGGCCGAAGGCCTGCGCGAGCGCTACGACCCGGTGGTGGTGGAAAACCGCCCCGGCGCGGGCGGCCGCATCGCCCTGAGCCAGGTCAAGCGCGCCAACCCGGATGGCCAGACCGTGATCGTGCTGCCCAGCGGCCCCATGGTGCTGTTCCCGCACGTCTACAGGAAACTCGACTACGACGCGGTGACCGACTTCACCCCGATCTCGCTGCTCACCCACTTCCAGTTCGGGGTGGTGGCCGGACCGGCAGCCAAGGCCAAGACCATGGCCGAGATGATCGCCACGGCCAAAGCCGCGCCCGGCCAGGGCTCGTACGGTACGCCGGGCCAGGGCACGTTGCCGCACTTCATGGGCGTGCTGTTCGAGCAGCAGGTGGGCGCCAAGCTCAACCACGTTCCGTTCCAGGGCGGCGGCCCGGCCAATGCGGCGCTGATGGGCGGGCACATCGACTACAAGTTTGACGTGGTGTCCGAGACCGCCGAACTGCACCGCACCGGCAAGGTGCGCATCCTCGCGGTCACAGGCCCCAAACGCGACCCTCAGGTGCCCGAGGTGCCCACCCTGAAGGAGTCCGGCGTGGACCTGACGGCCACCGCCTGGTTCGGCATGTACGGTCCGGCCGGCATGCCCGCCGCTGCCCGCGACCGCCTGCAGCAGGCCGTGTCCGAAGCCATGAAGCAACCCGCGCTGCGTGATCGGCTGGTGGGCCTGGGCTACGAGCCGGTCGGCTCCACCCCGGCCGAGCTGGCCAGCACCCAGAAGGCGGACCTGGACCGCTGGGCTGCGCCGATCAAGGCGACCGGCATACAGCTTGACTAGGTGCCGTCCCATTGCCACCACCCGACCTGCAAGGCGACCAGCCACCCACCGGAGAGCACATGCCGCACAGCGGACCCAGGCCCAACATCATCTTCATCGTCTCCGATGACCTTGGCTATGCCGACCTGGGCTGCTATGGCGGCCGAGTGGCTCCGTTCGGCCCGGTGTCCCCCCACATCGACCAGCTGGCCGCCGGTGGCATGCGGTTCACCCAGGGCTACGCCAACTCGCCGGTGTGCTCACCGACGCGCTTTGCGCTCATGAGCATGCGTTACCAGTACCGCCTGCGTGGTGCGCTGGAGGAGCCCATCAACAGCCGCAGCAAGGGCAGCGACACCCTGGGCCTGCCGCCGGACATCCCCACCCTGCCCTCGCTGCTGCGCCAGGCGGGCTACCACACCGGTCTGGTCGGCAAATGGCATCTGGGCTATCCGCCGCACTTCGGTCCGCTGCGCTCGGGCTACGACGAGTTCTTCGGCATCATGGCCGGCGGTGTGGATTACTTCACCCACTGCTCGTCCACCGGCGACCACGACCTCTACTTGGGGGAAGAAACGCACAAGGAGGTGGGCTACCTCACCGACGTGTTCTCGCAGCGCGCGGTCGACTACGTGAACCGGCATGCCGACAATGCCAAGGCCGGCAAGCCCTTTTTCCTGAGCCTGCACTACACCGCGCCGCACTGGCCGTGGGAAACGCGCGACGATGCGCACATCGCACCCGAGCTGGCGAAAAACCTGTTCCACCTGGACGGCGGCAACATCCACAGCTACCGCAGGATGATCCACCACATGGACGAGGGCATCGGCCAGCTCATGGCGGCGCTGCGTGCCCATGGGCTGGACCAGGACACGCTCGTGGTCTTCACCAGCGACAACGGCGGCGAGCGGTTCAGCGACAACTGGCCGCTGGTGGGCGGCAAGATGGACCTGACCGAGGGCGGCATCCGCGTGCCCTGGATCGCGCACTGGCCAGCCTTCATTGCCCCTGGCACCACCAGCCTGCAACACTGCATGACCATGGACTGGTCGGCCACCCTGCTGCACCTGGGTGGTGGCCAGCCCCACCCCGACTACCCGCTGGACGGCGTGGACCTGCGGTCCGTGCTGCAAGACCCCACCCACACCTTTGACCGGCCGCTGTACTGGCGCATGAACCACCGCGGCCAGCGCGCGCTGCGGATGGGCGACTGGAAATACCTCATGGTCGATGGCAACGAATACCTGTTCAACATCCCGGCCGACGAACGCGAACGTGCCAACCAGGCCCGCCGCGAGCCTGAGCGCCTGGACTCCCTGCGCCAGGCGTGGCTGCACTGGAACAGCACCATGCCGCCCATCCCTGACGATGCGACGGTGAGCCTGGGCTTCTCGGTCAAGGACATGCCCCAGCGCTGAGCCTTTGCGCCCTCCACACGGCGCGCACCCAAAAACCAACCGCCCCCTGGGGGGCGGTTGTCGAAAGCGCCAGCAGGCTGCCCGGCTCAGAACGTCAGGTTCAGCTGCAGGATGGCGGTGGTGCCGCTGACCTCGTTGCCCACGATCAGCAAAGGCTTGCCGTTGGGCGATTGTTTGGCAGGCACGAACAGCAGACCCTCGGGACCCAGGTCGCCGATGGCCGACAGTTGTCCGGCCGCGGCGGCGTCCTCCGGCTCCGTCAGCCAGTCATCGCGCGTGTTGAGGTAGTCGACCCGGAACGGCGAACGGGGGTTGGTGATGTCGTACACCAGCACACCGCCCATGCGCTCCAGCCCGATGAAGGCGAAGGTCCGGGCGCCGATGCTGCCCACGGCGATGCCCTCGGGCTCGGGTCCCTTGGCATCGCTGCGGCTGTCCTTGGCATCGCCTTCGTTGTGGCCGCTGTTGAAGAAATCGGCACAGGGGATGTTGCGGGCGCTGCCCAGACGGCAGTCGTCGCTGGCCAGGAAACGCTCGATCTCGGCCCCGGAGTCCCAGACCAGGGCGCCGTCCTCGCTCCAGATGCTGAACGAGCGGGCCCCATAGCTGAACAGCCGGTCGTACATCAGGCGGTTGCCGCTTGGGTCCGGCAGACCGGCGCTGGAGAACAGCATGGGCGAGCCATCGGGGTTGGTGCGGTAGCCCATGGTCCAGCTGATGTTCAGGCGACCCAGCTGGGCATCGTCTCGGCAGGCACCGGGGTTGCCGGCCACGGCACCACAGTAGCCGAAGACCTCAGGGTTGAGCAGGCCGCCAGCGGCCAGCGCGCTCAGCTGCGGCGGCAGGTCGTCACCGGCCCGGCCGGCCCAGCCGTTGCGGTTGATGAGGTGCTTGGCGCGGAACTCCTCCACGAAGCCCTGGCTGGCATCGCCGGCCCAGTAGGCGTCGTTGTCTTCACCCCAGGCACGCGCATCGCCTTCGTTGGCGGTCACCAGGTAGGTCCTGCCCTTGACCTTGTACGAGGCCATCGCGTC
>SBFU01000488.1 GCA_006227785.1 Burkholderiales bacterium | reverse complement strand
TGGGCGTCTTGACCTCCACCGACAGGCCGAAGCGGTCCAGCAGCTGCGGCCGCAGCTCACCTTCTTCCGGGTTGCCGCTGCCCACCAGCACGAAGCGGGCGGGGTGGCGCACGCTCAGGCCTTCGCGTTCGACCACGTTTTCGCCGGAAGCGGCCACATCGATGAGAAGGTCCACCAGATGGTCCTCCAGCAGGTTGACTTCGTCGATGTAGAGAAAGCCGCGGTGCGCCTGCGCCAGCAGGCCCGGCTCAAAGGCCTTGATGCCCTGCGACAGCGCCTTTTCAAGGTCCAGGGCGCCCACCACGCGGTCTTCGGTGGCACCCAGTGGCAGGTCCACCACCGGTACCGGCGCGCTGCCGGTCTTGGGTGTCTGGCCGTTCGGGCGCAGCCGCTCACAGTCCTCACAGGCGGGTGCGGACGCGGCCGGATCGCACCGGTAGCGGCAACCCTGCACCACCTTCATGGGCGGCAGCAGACTGGCCAGGGCCCGCACCGCGGTCGACTTGCCGGTGCCCCGGTCACCCAGCACCAGCACACCACCAATGCCGGGATCGATGGCCGCGATCAGGATCGCGGTCTTCATCTCGTCCTGGCCGACGATGGCCGAGAAAGGAAATTGCTGTGCCATGGAAGACCCAGTATGGCACAAGCAGGCTCATGTCGAGAAGTTGTACAACTTAATTTGTCAACTCAATTGGACATGCCGGCGGGTGGGTGGCGGCGACCTCGGCGCATGAAGGTCTGGTAGAGCAGCGGCACGATGAACAGGGTCAGCAGGGTCGAGAACACCAGGCCCCAGACGATGCTGGCCGCCACCGGACCCCACAGCAGGCTCTTGCCGCCGATGCCGAAAGCCAGGGCGAACAGACCGCCCACCGTGGTGGTGGTGGTGATCAGGACGGGCACCACGCGGCGCCGTCCGGCCTGCACGATGGCATGCGCCGTGCCCATGCCGGCCGCCAGCCGGCTGTTGGCCGCGTCGATCAGCACAATGGCCGAGTTCACGGCAATGCCGCTGAGTGCGATCACACCGTACAGGGTGTAGAGCGACAGCGGGTTGCCCGAGATCGCCAGGCCGAAGGCCACGCCGGTGAAGGCCAGCGGCACCGTCACCAGAATCATCAGCGGCTGCCAGTAGCTGCGGAACTGGGCGGCCAGGATGAGGTAGATCAGGCCGACGCCCAGCAGGAACAGGGCCTGCATGGCCCCCAGGCTCTCCTCGATGTCTTCCAGTTCTCCCGAAAAATCCAGATCGACGCCCGGAAACTGGGTGCGCACCTTTTCCCACTCGGCCTTGATGGTGTTGTTGGCCTCCACGGTGTCGGTCACGTCCTTGTCGAGGTTGGCCTGCACCGTGGTGGTCCGGCGCAGGTTGTAGTGGCGGATGACGCCGCGCCCCGGTTCCACCTCGGCCCGGACCAGGCTGCCCAGGCGGGTGGTCTGGCCCGAGGGCAGCACGACCGGTTCATCAAGGATGCTGGCCGGGTCCAGCGGGCGCTCCTCGCCGCTGCGCAGCACCCGGTCCGATCGCACACGCAGCTCGATCTTGTCGCCCTGGTCGCGCGTGAACGCCACCACCTCGCCGTCGATTGCCAGCCGGACCAGGCGCGAGACCTGGGCGGCGCTCAGGTTGGCTTCGCGCAGGGCATTCGTGTCCATTTGCAGCCGAAGTTGGGGCCGACCGGGCAGCTGGTCGTCCTGCACATCGGTGGTACCCGGAATGCGCGCGACGATGGCCTTGAGAACCTCGCTCGCGGCTTCGATCTCCTCGAAGGTATCGCCGCGCACCTTGACGCTGATGGGCTTGCCCGAGGGCGGCCCGCCCGACAGCACCGTGAAGCTCTTGTTGCCGGGGCCGCCCAGTGCTTCCACGGTGGCACGCATGTCGTCCACCACCTCCGAGACCTCCCTGGCGCCAGGCGTTCGGGGGTTCAGAGAGACGAACACCTGCCCGTAGAGGTCACCGTAGACGATGTCGGTGTCGGTGAACTTGATGCCGGCGGTGGACGTGACCGAGCGGGCCTCGCCTTCGAGGCCGATACCACGCAACTGCTCGCGAACCACCTGTTCGACACGCTGGGTTTCCTCCAGCGTCTCCTCCAGCGCCGCGCTGGCCGGCATGTCCACGTTCACATAAAAGGCGCGAATCGGGTCGAAGGCGAAGAACTGCACCCGCACCACCTGCGCCACCAGCAGCCCCACCGCCAGTGCCACTGCCGCCACCCCGACCAGCGCAAAGCGCTTGGGTCGGCGCAACGCATAGGCCAGCGCCTGGCCGTAGCGCAGGCGCAGCATGCGGGTGAAGTGTTCTCGCAGACGCTGTGCCCTCGATGGCCGGTCGAAGCGCACCCCGACCACGGAGACGTGGACAGGCAGCATCCAGAAGGCTTCCAGCAGCGAGATCATCAGGGCCAGCGTGACCACGAACGGGATCACGAACATGAATTTGCCCACGATGCCGGGCAGCAGCATCAGCGGCAGGAAGGCGGCCAGCGTGGTGGCCACCGAGGCGAGCACCGGTTTCCAGACCTCCAGGATGCCGTCCAGACTGGCCTGCAGCACCTGCTGGCCCCGCTGCATGCGGTAGTAGATGGCCTCGACCACCACCACCGCCTGGTCCACCAGCATGCCCAGCGCAATCACCACCCCCAGCAGCACCGACACGTTGACCGTGTAGTCCATGGTGTTGAGAACAGCAAAGGTGCCCATGAGCGAGAACGGGATGCCCAGGGCCACCAGAATGCCGATGCGCCACCCCAGGAAAAGCCAGCACACGGCCAGCACCAGCAACGCGCCATAGAGGGCATTGGTCTGCATGACGCCGATGGCTTCCTGGGTCGGCACGGTCTGGTCGTCGGTGAGGACCAGTTGCAGACCGTCTTCGACCAGCACCGCGTTCTCGCGCTCGATGAAGGCGTTCAGCCGTTCCACCAGCTCCAGCGTGTTGGTGCCCGACTTCTTGGTCATCGCCAGCGCAATGGTGGGCCTGCCGTCCATGGCCGCCAGCTGCGATGCCGGTGCGCGGGCGCGCTCGATGCGCGCCACATCGCCCAGTCGGGCCACCGCCTCCGGTCGTGTCATGGACCGGACCGGCAGATCGGTCAGCGCCTGCGGGTCGGTCTGCACCCCTTGCACGCTGACCGACCAGGCGCCGGTTTGTGTCCGCAAGGTGCCCCCGGTCGTGTCGCGCCACCAGCTGGAGAGCGTGTCTGCCACGTCGGATGACAGCAGCCCGCGCGCCGCCAGGGCTTGCGGGTCCGGGCTGACCAGGATCTCGGGGTTGCGCAGACCGGAGGCCGTCACCTGGTCCACGCCCGAAATGCCCTCGAGCGCGCTCTTGAGGCGGCGTGCGTGCCGACGCAGGGTCTCGTCGTCCGCCTGGCCCACCAGCACCATGGAGGCGGTGGGGAAGCCGTTGCTGGTGGTGATCTCCAGGATCAGCGGGTCGTCGGCCTGGGGTGGCAGTTCGGCCGAGGCCCGGTTCTGGATCTCGCGGCGCAGGTCCGCCATGCGCTTGTCGAACGTCCGCTCATTGATGTCCCGAAAACGCACCAGCAGCGTGGCGGCGTTCTCCCGTGAATTGGAAATCACGAAACGCACGTCGGCCACACCGCGGATACCGTCCTCCAGCGGATTGGTCACCAAGCGCTCAATCTCCTCGGCGCTGGCACCCGGCAGCGTGGCCGTGATGCTGACCCAGTTGAAATTGATCTCCGGGTCCTGCTCGCGCGGCATGGTCGCGTAGCTCAGAAGACCCAGCAGGAGCACCACCACAAAGGCGATGTTCGCCAGCGGGTGGTTGGTCAGCAGCGAGCGCATGAAGGCCATGGCTGATGTCCTGTTTCAGTTGCTCGCACGCGTGACCGTCACGGTCTGCCCGTCCTGCAACGCTGCCTGACCACCCACCACCATCAGGGTTGAGCCTGGCCAGTCGGACGGCACCGGTACCACACGCCCTTCCTGCGCCCCTGGCAGTGGCCGGAACCGCACGGTCGAGGTGGGCGTGTCGCCGTCGATCACGAACACGCCGATCACCCCGTTGCGTCGTGCCAGCCACTGCGGAGGCAGGTGAGGGCGCGCATCTTCCCAGACCAGCCGGCCTGCCGTGCCTGGCGAGGCGGCCTCCGATCCGGCCTCAAAGGCCAGGCGTGCGGTCCGGGTACGTGCCGGTTCGCTCATGGTGCTGCCGATGCGAAGCAGGCGCACCGGCATGGCCTGCCCGTTGGCCTCAAACCGCAGACGACGTGCCCGGGGCAGGCTGGCGGCGTCCAGCGGGTTCACGGTGGCATCCAGTTCAACCGCGCCTGTCTCGGCCAGCACATACAGCAGGCTGCCTGGCGCCACGGCCTCGCCGGTCTGCGCGAGTCGCTCGACCACCTCGGCGTCGAAGGGTGCCCGCAGCACGGTCTTGTCCAGCTGGCGCTGGGCGGTGGCGAGCTGCGCCCGGTTCGCATCGGTCTCGGTCCGGACCAGAGCCACCTCGGTCTCGCGTTGTGCCAGCGCTTCCGGCGACAGAAAGCCCTGGGCCGTCAGTTCCCTGGCCCGTTGCAACTGGGCTTGAGCCAGTGCCAGGCGGGCCTGGCTTGCCTCCAGCGCGGCACGCGCGCGCTGCAGGCCCAGCTCCTGGTCCCGCGGATCCACGCGCGCGAGCAACTGTCCGCGCCTGACCGTGGCGCCGACATCGGCCGTCCACTGCTGCAACGTACCGTTCACCTCGGCCGAGAGGCGCGACACATTCCGTGCCCGCACCCGCGCGGGCGCATCACGGACCGGAAACACCTGACTCGTGTCCAGGCGCGCGGCCTGAACCGTCCGGGTGTTCGTCGCAGAAGCCGGCGTGCTGCCGACGGGCTGCGCCACAGCCATCGGGCCGGCCAACGCGCTGGCGAGCATAGTCAGGCACAGGGCGCGGCGTGCGGGCCGCAGGGAAGCGGTGGGCGTGAAGTGGGCCATGGGCAATGTCTTCAGGGTCAATCAAAGGGCGGAATGCGCAGCGGGATCACATCCACAGGCTGCGCCAAAGCAGCCGCGGCACGTCGGCCCCGCCCACCGTCGGACGATGCCGCCAACTGCGGTGGCCGATCTGGCCGATCCGGTCCAGCACCCGCAAGCCACCTTGTACCACCAGCCTCAATTCCCAACCGGCGCGCCCGGGCAAGCGACGGACCAGGGGAGCGCCCTGTTCCATCAGGTGCCTGGCATGGCGGCAGAGTTCGGTCACGACGGCCCGCCTGGCCTCTTCGGTCTCTCCATCCTGCCGGGGCGATGAAACATGAAAGTCCTCATGGACCAGGCCATGGCGAGCCAGCAGGTCGGATGGCAGGTAGTGGCGTTGCCGCGGCAGGTCGACGCTCAGGTCCTGCCAGAAATTGATGAGCTGCAGCGCCGAACAGATCTGGTCACTCTGCTGCAGTGACAGGCGGTCCTGCACCCCGTAGAGGTGCAAAAGCAGCCGGCGCACCGGGTTGGCCGACAGACGGCAATAGGCCAGCAGTTCGTCCAGGCTGGCATAGCGGCGACCCTCATCGGTGTGGCGCACATCCTGTTCGAATGCGCTGATCAGGTCGTGCAGCAGCGCCAGGGGCAGTCGGTGCGTGCGCAAGGCCGTGCGCAGCGGCCCAAACACCTCGGGCCAGGCGGTGGCGTCTGCATCACCGTCACCCGAGGTCAGATCCAGGGTGTGCCGGTAGCGCGCCAGCGATTCCAGACGCTCTTGGGCCAGCGCGTCACCTTCATCGGCCAGGTCATCGGCCGTGCGGGCGAAGTGGTAGATGGCGGCCACAGGCGCCCGCAGCCGAGGCGGGCACAACCAGGACGCGACCGGGAAGTTTTCGTAGTGCGCCACGTTGCCCGCCAGTCCCTGGATGACGGGTTCAGAGGCACTGAAGGGCGTCGGTGGCATGGGGTTGTT
>SBFU01000075.1 GCA_006227785.1 Burkholderiales bacterium | reverse complement strand
CAGGCTTTCCGCGAGGAAATCCGATCCTGGGTCAGGGACAACCTGCCCACCGACATCAGCCACAAGGTGCACAACGCGCTGCGACTGAGCCGCGACGACATGCAGCGATGGGCCAAGATTCTGGGCAAGAAGGGCTGGCTGGGTTACGGCTGGCCCCAACAGTTCGGAGGCCCCGGCTGGAACGCGGTACAGAAACACCTGTTCGAAGAGGAATGCGCCCTGGCGGGCGCACCGCGCATCGTGCCGTTTGGTCCGGTGATGGTGGCGCCCGTCATCATGGCCTTCGGCAATGAAGAACAGCAAAAGCGCTTTCTGCCCGGCATTGCCAGCGGCGAGGTCTGGTGGAGCCAGGGCTACAGCGAACCGGGCGCGGGTTCCGACCTGGCTTCCCTGAAGACGCGGGCCGAGCGTCAGGGCGACAAATACATTGTCAACGGCCAGAAGACCTGGACCACCCTGGGCCAGTACGGGGAATGGATTTTCTGCCTGGTTCGCACCTCGACCGAAGGAAAGCCCCAGACCGGCATCAGTTTTCTGCTGATCGACATGAAGTCGCCTGGCGTGACCGTGCGCCCGATCAAACTGCTGGACGGTGAGTGCGAGGTCAACGAGGTCTGGTTCGACAACGTCGAGGTGCCGGCCGAGAACCTGATCGGCGAAGAGAACAAGGGCTGGACCTACGCCAAGCACCTGCTCGCCCACGAGCGCACCAACATCGCCGACGTCAACCGGGCCAAGCGCGAGCTCGAACGCCTCAAGCGCATTGCCAAGGCCGAAGGTGTGTGGGACGACCTGCGTTTTCGCGACCAGATCGCGCTGCTGGAGGTGGACATCGTGGCGCTGGAGATGCTGGTGCTGCGTGTGCTGTCGGCCGAACGCTCGGGCAAACAGTCGCTGGACATCGCCGGCCTGCTCAAGATCAAGGGCAGCGAGATCCAGCAACGCTACAGCGAACTCATGATGCTGGCGGCGGGGCCGTTTGCCCTGCCCTTCATCGAAGAAGCCATGGAGGCGGGCTGGCAGGGCGATTTCCCCGGCGGTGTGCCGGGCAATGCGCCCCTGGCCTCGACCTACTTCAACATGCGCAAGACCACCATCTACGGTGGCTCCAACGAGGTGCAGCGCGGCATCGTGGCACAAACCGTTCTCGGCTGAACCGTTCGGTCCACGCAGAACACACGGAGACCAATATGGATTTCGATTTTTCCGACGACCAGGAACAGCTGCGCGACGCGGTGCGCAAGTGGGTCGACAAGGGCTATGACTTCGAACGCCGACGCGCCATCGTGGCCGCCGGCGGGTTTGACCGCAGCGCCTATGGCGAACTGGCGGAACTGGGCTTGACGGGCCTGTACATCGCCGAAGACGACGGAGGCCTGGGCATGGGTCCGGTCGAAGGCATGGTGGTGATGGAGGAGCTGGGGCGCGGCATCGTGCTTGAGCCCCTGACACAGACGCTGATCGCGGGCGCGGTCCTGGGCGGCTACGCCGGGGCCGGTCTCAAGGCCGACTGGCTACCGAAAATCGCATCAGGCGAGGCACTGGTGGTGCTGGCGCACCAGGAGCGCGGTGCGCGTTACCGCCTGGATACCTGCAAGACCACCGCCGAAGGCAGTGGTGACACCTGCCGAATCTCCGGGGCCAAAAGCATCGTCGCCGCCGGCGATCAGGCGGATGCGTTCCTGGTGCCAGCCATGGCCGGCAGCCAGATGGGGCTCTACCTGGTGGAGCGCTCGGCAACCGGTGTGAGCACCCGGGGCTACCTCACCCAGGATGGCAGCCGCGCCGCCGAGCTGGTGTTGCAGCAGGCACCTGCCCGCCTGGTCACCGCAAACGGACAGGATGCACTTGAGCACGCGGTCGATGTCGGCATCGCCGCGACCTGCGCGGAGGCAGTGGGCGTGCTGGACAAGACGCTGGCGATCACCGTCGAGTACATGAACACGCGCAAGCAGTTCGGTGTGGCCATCGCCAGCTTCCAGGCCCTGCGTCACCGGGTGGCCGACATGAAGATGCAGCTGGAACTGGCGCGATCGATGAGCTACTACGCCAGTCTCAAGCTGAACGCGCCCGCACCGGAGCGTCGCCGCGCCCTGGCCCGCGCCAAGGTACAACTGGGCCAGAGCATGCGGTTTCTGGGCCAGCAGGCGGTGCAGCTGCACGGCGGCATCGGCGTCACCGACGAGTACATTGTCAGCCACTACTTCAAGAAGCTGACCCAGATGGAGATGGTCTTTGGTGACAGCCTGCACCACCTGGGTGAGGTGTCGGCACGGATGGAGGACACGGCGGGCGTGTTCGCCTAGAACCGGACCCTCCCCCGCGCCGCGCCTGCGGCGCGTCACCCCTTCAAGGGGGCAGAGCCCGCGGCCCGGCAGGACCGGTTCCGCGGCGTTTTGCGGCTATGCATGCAAGCGCGAAGACTTCGGCAGGTGCGCCATCAGGAACTCCATCTGGTCCGCCAGGATGCGACGGTTGCGCAGGATGAAATCCTCCCACAGGCTGGGCACATAAGGCGCATACAGCAGGGGCATGTGCGCCTGTTCGGGCGTGCGGTTGCCCTTGCGGTGGTTGCACGAACGGCAGGCCGTGACCACGTTCATCCAGACATCCTGGCCGCGCTGACCCAGCGGGATGATGTGCTCGCGGGTCAGGTCGTCTTCATGGAAATGACCGCCACAGTAGGCGCACAGGCAGCGGTCACGCGCAAACAGCTTGCTGTTGGTCAGCGACGGGCGCAGACCGAAGGGGTTGATGCGGGGTACGCCCTGGGTGCCGATGATGGAGTTGATGGTGATGATCGACTGGCGCCCCGTGACCGCGTTGTGTCCGCCGCGGAAGACAGCCACCTGGGCACCCATCTCCCAGCGCACCTCGTCGGCGGCGTAGTGCAACACCGCCTCTTCCAGGCTGATCCAGGACTGGGGAAGCCCCTGCGCAGACAACTTCAACACCTTCAAGACCCACCTCCACGTTGACGAACAAGCGGACAATCTGTCTGGGGTGCCCACCATCCGCCCCAAGGCGGGGTGGCGCCGCATGTGTCAATATACCGTGCTTCCATGACAGTCATCTGACCCGGGGCAATGGCCTTCACCGCGCCTGAACGTCCAAGCCGACGCGCAGCGCCGGCATGGCCTGGCCACCGGGCTGCCGCCTCCCGCCTATCCATGAAAATCATCCGAGGTCTCTGGAACCTGCAACAAGCCCTGAGTCGCGGCCCGGCGGCCGGCTGCGCTCTGACCATCGGCAACTTCGATGGCGTGCACCGTGGCCACCAGGCCATGCTCGCCCTGCTGCAGAACGAGGCGCAGCACCGGGGCGTGCCCAGCTGCGTGATGACATTCGAGCCCCATCCACGCGATTTCTTCGCTGCCCTGCACCGCAAACCCGAACTGGCCCCAGCCCGCATCGCCACCCTGCGCGACAAGCTGCAAGAGCTCGAGCGCTGCGGCGTCGACCAGTGCATCATCCTGCCATTCAACGAGCGTCTGGCCGCCCAGGCGCCGGAGGCCTTCATCCAGGACATCCTGGTCGACGGTCTGGGCGTGAAGTACGTCCTGGTGGGAGACGACTTCCGCTTTGGGGCACGCCGGGCGGGCGACTACGCCATGCTGGACGCCGCAGGACAGCGCCTGGGCTTTGACGTCGCCCGCATGCAGAGCTACGAAGTGCACGGGCTGCGGGTGTCCAGCTCGGCGGTGCGCGAGGCGCTGGCGGCCGGCGACATGAACCAGGTGGCCGCGTTGCTGGGCCGTCCGTACAGTGTCAGCGGGCACGTGCTGCACGGACGCAAACTGGGCCGCCAGCTGTCGGAAAGCAGGCCCGGTGCCGGTGACGGGTTCCGCACCCTCAATCTGCGCTTTGCACACTGGAAGCCGGCGGCCAGTGGCATTTTTGCGGTCCATGTGCACGGCTTGCTGCCACCGGAACAGGCGCCTCTCGAAGGGGTGGCCAACCTGGGGGTACGTCCCTCACTCGACCCCACTGACATCAACGGCGGGCGCGTGCTGCTTGAAACGCATTGCCTGTCGTGGCCTGCCGACCTGTCGACCCGGCTGCCCGACGGAGAGGCCTACGGTAAAATCATTCGCGTGGATCTGCTGCACAAACTGCACGACGAGCGCAAGTACGCCAGTCTGGAGGCCCTGACGCAGGGCATCGCCCAGGACTGTGAAGACGCACGCGCGTACTTCTCGTCGCTGCACGCCCAGACCCGCCGACAGACCACGCGCGACCGAATTCAGGGCTGAGCGCCCCTCCCGGTCGCCGCCCTTCGACAGGCTCAGGGCGAACGGTCCCCTCACCCGCCTGCCCTTCTCCCGATCGGGCCGAGCCTGTCGAAGCCCTCTGAGAGACCCCACATGTCCGACAAGAACACCCCTGCCAAGTCCGAGGCGAAGAACGAGAGCTCGGGTGGCGCCTACCGCGCCACCCTGAACATGCCCGACACCCCGTTCCCGATGCGCGGCGACCTGCCCAAGCGCGAACCGGGCTGGGTATCGGAATGGAATGACCCAGCCCCCATTCCTGGCGAAGCCAGGCCCCCCGAGGGGGTGCAGTCGTCCTTGGGGCGGCCCGGCGGACGATCTGGCGGCCTCTACAAGCGCCTGCGCGAAGCCCGCCAGGGCGCGCCGCTGTTCGTGCTGCACGACGGTCCGCCCTACGCCAACGGCAAGCTGCACATCGGCCATGCGCTGAACAAGGTGCTCAAGGACATGATCGTCAAGAGCCGCCAGCTCGCCGGCTTCGACGCGCAGTACATCCCGGGCTGGGATTGCCACGGCCTGCCCATCGAGAACGCCATCGAAAAGCTGCACGGCCGCAACCTCAGCCGCGACGACATGCAGGCCAAGAGCCGGGCCTACGCCACCGAGCAGATCGACCAGCAGCGCGAAGACTTCAAGCGCCTGGGCGTGCTGGGCGACTGGGAGCGCCCCTACCGCACCATGGACCCGGCCAACGAGGCGGGCCAGATCCGCGCCTTCAAGCGCGTGATCGAGCGTGGCTTCGTCTACCGCGGCTTGAAGCCCGTCTACTGGTGCTTCGACTGCGGCAGTTCGCTGGCCGAATTCGAGATCGAATACGCCGACAAGAAGAGCGACACCCTGGACGTGGCCTTCGAGTCTGACGACGCCGCCGGTCTGGCCAAAGCCTTCGGTCTGGCAGCGCTGCCGGCCGGCAAGCAGGCCTTCGCTGTCATCTGGACCACCACCGCCTGGACCATCCCTGCCAACCAGGCGCTCAACGCCCACCCCGAGCTGGAGTACGCCCTGGTCGACACCCCCAAAGGCGTGCTGCTGCTGGGCGCCAGCCTGGTCGAGAAGTGCCTGGAGCGTTTTGGTCTGACGGGCAACGTGCTCGCCACGGCCAAGGGGGAAGCCCTGCGTGGCCAGATCTTCCGCCACCCGCTGCACGACCTGGAAACGGGCAGCAGCAAGTACAGCTACAAGCGCCAGTCGCCGTTGTACCTGGCCGACTATGTCAGCGACGGCGACGGCACCGGCATCGTGCACTCGGCCCCCGCCTATGGCGTGGACGACTTCAACAGCTGCGTCGCGCACGGCCTGGCCTACGACGACATCCTCAACCCGGTGCAGGGCAACGGTGTCTACACCGACGAGTTGCCGCTGTTTGGCGGCCAGCATATCTGGAAAGCTTGTCCGGTCATCATCGAGACCCTGCGCGAGCACGGCCGCCTGATGGCCACGCAGCCCATCACCCACAGCTACCCGCACTGCTGGCGCCACAAGACGCCGGTGATCTACCGCGCCGCGGCGCAGTGGTTCGTGCGCATGGACGAAGGCGAAGGCGTCTTCACCACCGACAAGGCGCCGAAGACGCTGCGCCAGATGGCGCTGGAGGCCATCGACCACACCGGCTTCTACCCGGAGAACGGGCGCGCCCGGCTGCGCGACATGATCGCCA
>SBFU01000243.1 GCA_006227785.1 Burkholderiales bacterium | reverse complement strand
GACGACACGTAGACCACGCCTTGGCGGTGTGGATCGGCGCGGGCAGATTCCAGAGATGGTCAGCATTCACTTGCGCCCGCCGGAAGTTGAAGACCGACTGATGCCGGGGCATTGGGAAGGCGACCTTATTAAGGGTAAGGCTAACGCCTCGTCTGTAGGTACGCTGGTGGAGCGCACTAGTGGCTACCTGATGCTGGTGAAGATGAACGACGCGACGGCGACCTCGGCAATGGAGGGCTTCAGCGCCGCCCTCAATAACATGCCGCTGGCGATGCGCAAGAGCATGACCTACGACCAGGGCAGGGAAATGGCACAGCACGCCGAGATCACCCAGAGAACCGGTGTGGCGATCTACTTCTGTGACCCGCACAGCCCTTGGCAGCGCGGCAGCAACGAAAACATTAATGGCCTGATCCGCCAGTACCTGCCCAAGGGCACGGACCTGTCTGTGCACAGTCAGGAGCAGCTCGATGCGATTGCCGAACTGCTCAACAACCGCCCGCGCGCCATCCACGGGTTCTACCCACCCATCGTTGTCTACCAGGCGATGTTGGACAAGCTCAATCAATACAACTCCACAATTCAATAAACCGGTGTTGCACTTGGTGCTTGACTCCGCCACTCATTGTCCATGAAGCTTGGCTCAGGCAAGTCGGCTGTCAGACTGATCCTGACCAACACGAAAAACAAGGTCAGCAAGTGTGTTTTCTCTGCGGGGGGCGTCGTGCTCTACTTATCCTTGGGTACAGGTGCTCCGCTTGACGCCGAGGGCTTTCCGACGGCGCTGAAGCTCGATTACCCCTATCAGAAACAGTAAGCTGAGTCAGACCGCCGTCATGACGGGTGCCCGCTCCGCAGCGTTGTCGACGCAGGGCATTGACACCACGATAGCGGCACCATGGGTTGCTGTCGGGACAACACAGCGCAAGGACGTGAACCGAATGCGGGCGCCAAGCCGTGCGGCTCGCTGGCGCATCCCTTTGAGACCCAGACCAGTTCCGGTGCCAGACGATGGCCAGCCGAGACCGTTGTCATTGAGGATCAAGATCAGTCGCCTCCGGCGGTGGAGGGCCGTCACGCCAAACACCGTGGCATCTGCGTGCTTGAGCACGTTGGTGGCTGCCTCTTGCACCAGAAACAGCAACTGATGCAGTTGCTCGGCTGACAGGATGATCTCATCGACGGAATCATCCAGGTGCCACGACATCTGCACACCGGCCCGCTCAAGGCGCTCTTCCCAGTTCTGGCGCCAGTTGCCCAGCGCCAGCACCAGGCGGCCGTCGACATGGTTGGCGGTGATGACTTGCCGCAGGTCAGAGAGACCATCTTCCAATGCCTCGATGATGGCGCCGGTGGCAAGCGCGTCGCGGCGGACACCACGCAGCAATGTGATCAGACGGGAACCCAGACTGTCGTGCAGCTCCTGCACGATGTGCTGGCGCTCCTCGCGCGCAGCTTGCAGCTTCTCGTGCCGCGCCAGCGCGGCATAGGTAGACGCGAGTTCGGCGCGTGCGTCGCTGACCTGCCGGTCCAGGTCGGCCTTGGAAAGGTTGGCCAGCCGCAGCTGCTGTGAAACAAAGTCTGAGGTCACATAGCCGTACGCCAGCAGCAAGGCCGCCTGACCCCAGATCAACATGCTGCCACGTGCATAGGGCACATAGGCGACGGCCAGGCCAAGGTCATGGAAGGAACACAACAGCAGGAGCAGGTAGCCACCCCCAATCGCCCACGCCCACCCGCGTGGCAAGACCTGTCGACTTCGGAAGACATGCACGATGATGTAGATGAGCCCGATGTTGCCCACCACCTGAACCATCATCCGCAAGGCCACGGTGCCGGCATCCGCTGCAAAGGCCGCCACATTGAAAGCCGAATAGGTCAGAAAGAAGGCGGTCACCCATCGCTTCTTGGACGTGCTCCATTGATCAGTCAGCAGCCAATTGAACACCAGCGCCATCAACACGAAGCACATGATCAGGTATGGATTGACCTGCTCATAGAAAGTCGGCGAAAAGGGAACCGATGGCCACAGGAGCATCCAGTACCGCAAGGTCATGGTGCCGCACAGACCGGCGAACAAAGCAATCAGAGGGGTGCGCTGGCTCACCAGCCAGATCGAACTCGAGAAAACCCACAAGGTTCCCGCCAGCACCACAAACATGAACGCAGGGATGGCCACAGTCCCGTAGGAGCTCAGGTGCACTGGTGTCAGCTCGTTGACCGACCCGACACGTGCGTAGGTCAGCCCGCGGTTCATGAATGGCGGGGCTTGGAAGCTCAGTTCAATGTCGCTGGCCTGTGCGGGCAAGGGGAACAAGGTCGGACTGCGGCCGTTGATGACCGTATCGTTTCGCGAGGCCTGGGCCAAAGGATACGTGTCCAGCAGGCCAACCGCCACGCGCCCATTGACGGCCAGTTGGTATGGCGCACCCGCACGATAGATCCACACGCCTCTGGGGTCGCCGATGGATGCATCAGGCACATGCCAGCGATAGGCGATGCGCACGTCATTGGCCATCCAGGCCAGATCAAGTGCGTCCGGTAGCGAGACGATGGATTTCTCTATCAGCTCGCCATGGCGAGTGACCGTGCGTTCGACCTGACCGATTTCCTGAGACAAGGCAGGCATCGATATCAGCAAGGCCTGCCAGCCCATGGCCAAGACAAGCCAGCATCGTACCCAGACGGGCATGCGTCAGAGAGCGAAGATCTTGCCCGGGTTCAGGATGTTGTCCGGGTCCAGCGCCTGCTTGATGGTGCGCATCATGTCGATGGCGCCGTCGCCTGCCTCGCGGCGCAGGAAGTCCATCTTGTGCAGGCCCACGCCGTGTTCGCCGGTGCAGGTGCCTTCGAGCTGCAAGGCGCGGTGGACCAGTTGGTGGTTGAGTTCTTCGGCCACGCGGTGTTCCTCCGGGTTGGCCGGGTCGATCAGGTAGCCGAAGTGGAAGTTGCCGTCACCGACGTGGCCGACCAGGAAGTAGGGAATGCCGGAGGCGTCGGCTTCGGCCACCGAGTCCAGCAGGCAGTCGGCCAGCCGGCTGATGGGCACGCAGGTGTCGGTGCTGATGGCGCGGCAGCCGGGCCGGCTCTGGATGGCCGCGAAATAGGCGTTGTGCCGCGCGGTCCACAGGCGGCTGCGCTCCTCCGGTGTGGTGGCCCACTCGAAGTCGTTGCCGCCGAATTCCTTGGCGATCTCCTGAACCGTCTCGGCCTGCTCCTGCACGCTGGCCGGCGAGCCGTGGAATTCCATCAACAGCATGTGCGCCTCGCGCAGCCCCAGCTTGCTGTGGGCGTTGACCATGCGCACGGTGCCGGCGTCGATGAGTTCGCAGCGCGCGATCGGCACGCCCATCTGGATGATCTGGATGACGGTGCGCACCGCGGCCTCGATGGTCGGGAACGAGCAGATGGCGGCCGAGATGGCCTCGGGCAGCGGGTACAGCTTGAGCGTGACCTCGGTGATGACGCCCAGCGTGCCTTCGCTGCCCACCATGAGGCGCGTCAGGTCGTAGCCGGCGCTGCTTTTCTTGGCGCGGGTGCCGGTGCGGATGACCTCGCCGCGGGCGGTCACCACCTCCAGCGCCAGCACGTTCTCGCGCATGGTGCCGTAGCGCACGGCGTTGGTGCCGCTGGCGCGGGTGGCCGTCATGCCGCCGATGGACGCGTCGGCACCCGGGTCGATGGGGAAGAACAGGCCTTCGTGCTTGACCGCCTCGTTTACCGCCTTGCGGGTGATGCCGGGCTGCACGGTCACGGTCAGGTCCTCGGCGTTGACCGACAGCACCTGGTCCATGCGGCTGACGTCGATGCTGATGCCGCCCTGGATGGCCAGCAGGTGGCCTTCCAGCGAAGAGCCGACGCCGAACGGAATGACCGGCACCTTGTGCTGTGCCGCCAGCTTGACCGCGTCGGCCACGTCCTGGGTGGATTCGGCGAACACCACCGCGGTGGGGGGCGGCACGTCGAAGATGGACTCGTCCCGCCCGTGCTGCTCGCGCACCACCTGGGCGGTGGAGCAGCGGGCGCCGAAGCGCTGCTGCAGCGCTTCGACCAGGGCGGCGGGGACCTCGCGCAGCTGCAGTTGGGGTGCCAGGTGCGTGTGGTCGGTGGGGGCGTTCATGGCGGTCTCCGCAGATGTCAGGCTCAGCGGGTCAGTGTACCGCCGCCGGCCACGAAACGCACCCTGGCCAACCCTTTCGCCTCACCGGGTATCAGCCAGCCGGCAAGTTGCGTGCCGGGTGCGGTCCGCTCCGGTTGGCCTGCTTGACCACCGCCGCCGCTTCGCTGCGGCTGGCCCGGTCGGGCTTGGGTGCATGGGACGGGGCGAAGGTCTGGCCGGCGGCGGCCAGGCTCAGGCTGGCGAACAGCATGACGCTGCGCCGCTCGAACCAGGTCAGAGGGGGCGTTTTCTTCATCGTTCGGGTCTCCCGGGTGAGGTCAAAAGGCAGGCGCTGGCCCGTGCATGAGAGACGGATTGAAGCGCCGTCCGGCGCCCAGGGCCAGCGCTTTTGCGCACTGTTGCCGCCACTCGCATCCACTTGCCCCGGACACATCGCGATGCCCTTGTTTACCTTCGGCAACCGCCGCCGCGGGAACCTGCGAGCCCATGGGGGCATCGGTTCCGCTGGGGCGGCTGACCGATAATCCAACCTCCGACCACGATCGACATCCAGGAACCCGCCATGGGCAACCGCCTGACCCAGATCGCCACCCGCACCGGCGACGCCGGCACCACCGGGCTTGGCGACAACACCCGCGTCTCCAAGAACAGCCTGCGCGTGCACGCCATGGGCGATGTGGACGAGCTCAACTCGCACATCGGCGTGCTGCTGTGCGAGCCGATGCCGGACGATGTGCGCACACTGCTGGTCGAGATCCAGCACCAGCTGTTCAACCTGGGCGGCGAACTGTCGATCCCGGGTTTCGAGCTGCTCAAGCCCGAGGCGGTCCTGGCGCTGGATGAGGCACTGGCCCACTACAACGAGCAGCTGCCGCGCCTGCAGGAGTTCATCCTGCCGGCCGGCACCCGCGCCGCCAGCCAGGCCCATGTGTGCCGAACCGTGGCGCGCCGGGCCGAGCGCGCCGTGGTCGCGCTGGGCAACGAGGAAGCCATCAAGGACGCCCCGCGCCAATACCTCAACCGCCTGTCCGACCTGATGTTCGTGCTGGCCCGGGTGCTCAACCGCATGGACGGCGGCGACGACGTCTACTGGAAGAGCGAGCGCCTGGGCCGGGAGGCCGGCGCTTGAAGGCCGCCGTGCCGAGCACGGTGGGCCGCCTGGTGAGCTTGCGCACCTGCCTGCAAACCTGTTGCGGCATCTCGCTGGTGGCCCTGGGGCTGATGCTGAGCTGGCCGGCCGCGGCCGAGGTGAAAACGGTGCGCCTGCTGTGCGAGGCCGTCTACCTGCCCGCCCGCACCGTCTGGTCCCGTGAGGTGGAGCTGGAGCACAACGAGCAGGCCCTGACGGCTGTTCGCATTGACGGGGTGTCGGTCTACGCCTTCTCGGTCAACGGCACGCTGGTGCTGACCTCGATGGACAACGAACGCATCCAGATCGACACCGCCGCCCAGACCTGGCACAGCGACTTCCGCGGCCTGGCCCAATCGCAGGGCCGCTGCGAGCGCATCCGCTGACACGGCCACGGGGGCGCGGCTGCGCCTGCCCGTCCGCCAGCTGCCGGGGAAGACGAGTACGTCAGGATCGGTCGAACGGGTGCCTGTTCGTCATCCCCGCTGAAACAGGAGCGCACGAAAGGCGCGCGTCCCGGTCAATGTGTTGTTCGTGGATTCCCGCGTTCGCGGGAATGACGGAAGGTGCATCGGTTCGACGCTGGATTCATGGTCTCCAGACCAAGCCACACCCGTCATCCGTCATCCGTCACTCCCGCGAACGCGGGAGTCCAAGCGCGCCTGGCCTGCGCTCATCCCGCCACG
>SBFU01000116.1 GCA_006227785.1 Burkholderiales bacterium | reverse complement strand
CGCCCCAATGCGGCGGGCGCGGCGGCTTGAGCATGAACTGGGCGCCGTACTTCGCGGCGTTGGTCACCAGCACGGTCCGGCTTTCAATGACTTCGCTTTGCGGGCTGGCCCAGGCGCCGATGCGGCTGTCCAGGGGGCGGCTGTGAAAGTAGGCGTCGCTTTCCTCGTCGCTGACCTTCTCCACGATGCCCTCAATGCGCACCACCCGCTCAAGCTCCACCCAGTGGAATTGCAGCGCCGCATACGGGTTGCCGGCCAGCTGTCGGCCTTTCTGGCTCTGGTAGTTGGTGTACCAGACGATGCCGCGTTCGTCGTAACCCTTGATGAGCACCACACGGGTGGTGGGGCGCAGGTCGGCGCCCACCGTGGCCAGTGTCATGGCGTTGGGTTCGGGCACTTCCGAGCTGATGGCTTCCTTGAGCCACTGGTCAAACTGCCGCAGCGGATCGGCGTGCGATGCGGACTCGCTCAATTCGGCCTTTTCGTAGCTCTTGCGCAGGTCGGCGATATCGGTGTTTCGGGTCATGGCGGCAGTATAGGCACGCGCGGCTGGCCACGTGTTGCGACGGGTCAAGGCCTCGTGATCTCATCAACCGGGGAGATCCTCGGCCAGTTGCAGCAGGTGGGCCAAATCATGGTCTTCAATGCCGTGGGCCCGCAGTCCGTGCAAGGTCTGGCGGGCATAGTCCAGCGTGCTGCCGTAACGCCCCCTTGAGTGGGCAAAGATGTCCCGGTACCGGGCTTCGCTCAGGTGTCCGGTGTAGTTCGGGCTGCGGCGCGACAGGGTGAAGGCCAGGGCGCGCACGGGCCCCTGTTCGGTGTGGCACAGCAGCCACCTGGGGTCATAGACCGGATTGGGCATTTCCCGTGCCCACAACACCGGCATCAGGGCCTCGACTTCGCCGTGCGGCACGCGCAATGCCAGGCCCTGGCAACTGCCGCCGGCGGTCAGTGCGAACACCAGCCCGGGGCGTTCTGGGGTGCCGCGGTTGACGCGGCTCCACATGTGCAGCTTGCGGCTGTAGCCATGCACCCGGGCAATGCGGTGCTCGGCGGCATTGAACTCGGGGCGCCAGACCAGCGACGCATAGGCAAAGACCCAGAGATCGGGTCGGGTGCCCTGGGCGCGCCACTGGGCCAGAGTTTGTTCCATCATGCGCGCGCCGTCCCGGCGGGACGGATCGGGGTGCCAGCGGGTCATCAAGCGGTCAGCGGCAGGCATTTACAATCTGGGGTTTTCCCTTGCAGCACTTTTGACTTCGTTTCTTTTGCTGCCAGGCCGGTTTCCATCGATCCTTTTGTCCCGATCATTATTCAACTCTCACGGAGCCTGAACCATGTCTTCCCAGGATAACGAACAAGAATACCGCGTGGTGGCGGTGGTGCTGATCGCCATTCTCACGCTCGTCGTGGGCACGGTGCTGGGCTTTGGCATCCACAAGTCGCGTTCCGGTTCGGCTGGTGCGGGCTCGGGCGCCATGGTCACGGCGTCTGCCGATGCGGCGGCGGGCAGCGCCTCGGCCACGGGCAGCGACGCAGGCGCCGCCACTGACGCCAGCGTGGTGGTCGAAAACGGTGTGGTCAAGTTCTACTTCGCCGTGGGCAAGGCCGATCTGGCGGCGGGTGCCCTGGTGGCGCTGGACGATGCGATCGCAGCCGCCAAGAGTGGCAAGCGCCTGGTCATCTCGGGCTTTCACGATGCCTCCGGTGACCCCGCATTCAACGCCGAGCTGGCCAAGCAGCGTGCCTTCGCCGTGCGGGATGCCCTCATGGGTGCCGGCGTGGCCGAAACCAGCCTGGAGCTGAGCAAGCCGGCAGAGACGACCGGCACGGGCAACCCGGCTGAAGCCCGTCGTGTGGAAGTGGTGATCGCCGACTGAACAGGCATTTCCTGCCGTCCCTGAGAAAGGGATTCGATTCGCTGGCGGATACCGCCCGCCGGGCTGAACGGTCAGTCCGCCAGCTTGCCGAGCTGCTTGAGTTTGCTGCGCAGCAGCGCCAGCTGAAACGGCTTGGCCATGAAGTCGTCCATGCCGGCCGCCAGGCAGCGGTCGCGGTCGCTGTCGAAGGCGTTGGCGGTCAGCGCGATGATGTGCGGCTGACGCACATCCAGATTCCGGATGAAATGGGTGGCCTGCACGCCGTCCATGCCGGGCATCTGCATGTCCATCAGCACCACGTCCACGTCGCCGGCCGTCAGCCGCAGCACGGCGTCTTCGCCGCACTCCACCGCTTCAGCGCGCAGCCCGAGCTTGCCCAGCATGGCCACGGCCAGGGTGCGGTTGATCTTGTCGTCATCCACCACCAGCACCATGGGGCCACTCGAGTCCGCACCGGCCGGCGCATGCAGGAGGGGGGCTGGCGTTGACGGTGGCAGGACCCCGGGCACGGTGTCGGGCGCCACGCGGGGTACCTCCAGCCGCAGCTTGAACCGGAAGGCCGAGCCTTTGCCCGGTTCGCTGACGACGCCAATGCCACCGTCCATGGCTTCGCACAGGCGGGCGCAGATGGCCAGACCGAGGCCGGTGCCGCCAAAGCGTCTTGTGGTGGAACTGTCCACCTGTGAGAAGGGCTTGAAAAGCCGGTCCCGTCGCTCGGGCGGGATTCCGATGCCGGTGTCCGATACCTCCACACGCAGCACCAGACGGTCGTCCGTCTCCATTTGTCCGGCCACCCGAACGCGCACATGACCGGCTTCTGTGAACTTGATGGCATTGCCCACCAGGTTGGACAGGATCTGTTTGATGCGGGTGCGGTCTCCACACACGTGGCGCGGCAGGTCGGGCGAAAAGTCCATCGCCAGCGCCAGTCCCTTGCGCTCGGCCAGCGGCTGCAAGGGCGCCAGGGCGGCCTTCAGGGTTGGTTCCAATGCAAAGCTGCGGTGTTCAAGTTCGAGTTGTCGGGCTTCGATCTTGGAGAAATCGAGAATGTCGTTGATGAGCACCAGCAAGGTGTCCCCACTGCTGCGGATGGTCTCGATGTAGCGGCGTTGCTCTTCGTCCAGGGGCGTGAAGTCCAGCAGCTGCACCATGCCCAGAATGCCGTTCATGGGGGTGCGGATTTCGTGGCTCATCATGGCCAGGAACTCGCTCTTGGCCCGGGTGGAGGCCTCGGCACGTTCCAGCGCGTGGCGAAGCTCGGTGGTCCGCTCGGCGACCTGGTGCTCGAGCCCCTCGGCCAGCTTCTGCAGTTGCTGGTTGGCCTGGTAGAGCGCCAGGCTCTTGGCTTCCAGCAGGCGTTCGGCCTCCAGCCGGGCCGTGCGTTCACGCACCAGGCGCCGCTCAAGCCTCTGCAATGGCTCGGTCTCGGGGGTCAGGGTCTGATCAAGCATGGCGCTCCAGATGGAAGCGCTGGCCGCGGTCGGAGGCCGAGGCATCGCGCACCAGCCTGATCGGTTGCCCGAAATGGTCGATGCTGCCCAGGATGAGTCCCTCCGCCAGATCTTCGAAATGGCGGGGTGAGTGGTAGAGCAGGGTCAGGCTGCGCTCGTCGTGGTGTTCGACGTCGAAGCGGGGCAGTTCCGCGTCGGGATACAGCTTGAGGACCTCGGCGTGGATGATGTCCTCGATGCCAGCCAGGAACTGGAAGGTGTCGTTCACACCGTCGAAGAACGCCGGATAGGCATGCACAAAACGGCCGAACAGGTGTTTTCCGAAGGCACGAACCAGGTCGGGCACCGGCAGGCCGCTGCGCTGCGACAAGGCCACCACTATGGCCACCATTTCATCATGTGAGTAGGTGCCGACCGACGTGTAGGCACCACCCGAGGGCAGTTGGGCATCATCAATGATGTCGTCGACCATGTCGGCCGAGAACGTCTGTTCGACCATGCCCAGAAACTCGGTGAAAACGACACCCTTCATGCCACGCTCCTCACGTTGTCGTCAGGTTGCGCACGAAGGCTTCGCACACCGGTACCTGCCGCCTTTCGGGTGTATCGGCAGACGGCAGGAGAAATGAAGTCGGGCGGGTAGCCCGGAAGGTTCAGCCCAGGCCCTGGCCGGACTGGGTGTCGGCGCGCTGGATCAGTTCGATCTTGTAGCCGTCGGGGTCGGTGACGAATGCGATGACTGTCTTGCCACCCTTGACCGGACCGGCCTCCCGGGTGACATTGCCGCCGGCAGCCTTGATTTTTTCGCATGCCGCGTAGACATCGGGCACGCCCAGGGCAATATGGCCGTAGGCCGTGCCCAGCTCGTACTGTTCGACGCCCCAGTTGTAGGTCAGCTCGATCTCGGCCTGCCCGGGGTTGCCGCCCGCGAAGCCCAGAAAGGCCAGCGAATACTTGTATTCGGGGTTCTCTGAGGTGCGCAGCAGCTGCATGCCCAGCACCTGGGTGTAGAAGTCGATCGATCGCTGCAGGTTGCCCACGCGCAGCATGGTGTGAAGAAATCGCATGTCGTTGCCCGGAAAAATGCCTGGTGTCTGTCAGGGCATTATGTCGTGGCTCCGCCAGCGGGCTTGTGGTGCATGTCAAAGACCAGGCAGGTGGTCGTGGCATGCGCATAGAGTGTGCCGTCCGGCCCGACCAGCCGGCCTTCGGCGGTGGCCAGCTGACGGCCGCAGTGCACCACCTGTCCGATCGCGCGCACACGCTGCACCTTGGGTGTCAGGGCCTTGACGATGTTCACACTCAGTTCGGCCGTCGTGTAGGCGCGCCCGGGTGGCATCATGGTGTGAACGGCGCAGCCCACCGCAGAGTCGAGCAGGGTGGCAAACCAGCCGCCGTGCACCGTGCCCATGGGGTTCAGGTGTCCTTTTCCGGGTCTGCCCTGGAAAACCGCGCGGCCCTGATCCACTTCGATGATCAGGAAATCCAGGGTTTGGGCGATCGAAGCAAAGGGCAGGCGCCCCTCCAGCATGGCTTGCATCTGCTGCAGGCCATCGAGCCCAGCCAGTTGCCCAGGCGAAGCCGCGCCAGGCCCCGGGCCCGCATCGAGCCGTTCGAGTACGGCTGTCTCCTGATCCAGCCAGCGTTGCAGTTCCTGGTCCATTTGAGGTTCTCCGTATTAGTTGTATATGCATTAATTGTAGATACAATTGACGGCATGACACCTGTCACTCCTGCGTCAAGCCTGGTCCGACCCAAGGGTTGCACCAATCTGAAACTGCGCCAGCTGCTGCGTGTGGTGGGCGCTCATTACGATGCGGAAATGGCTTGTGTCGGGCTCAAGACCACCCAATACTCGCTCTTGTCCAGCATCACCGCGCTGGGGCCTGTCAGGGCAGTCGAGCTCGCCCGTCACATGCACATGAGCGCGTCCACCCTGTCGAGAAACCTGCGACCGCTGATGGATGCGGGCTGGGTTGAACAGGCGCCCGGTCCGGATGCGCGCAGCTGGCTGATCCAGGCCACGACCGAAGGGGTGGCCAAGCGCACCGAGGCACAGCGCCGATGGCGCAGCGCCCAGGAGGCGCTCAATGAGCGTCTGGGTGTCCAGCGGGTGGTGGCGCTGCATGCGCTGATCGACGAATCGATGTCCCGTCTGGACGGGGTCTGAGCACCTGACGCCCACAGGTGGGGCGTCGACAGTCAGACCGGTACCGTGTAGTTCAGCGCCATGCGGCCGCCATCGACGGTGACGATTTCGCCGGTGACGTAGCTGGCCGCATCGCTGGCCAGCCAGGCCACGACGTCGGCAATCTCCTCGGGCTCTCCGAGACGCCGCAGAGGAGTGCGGCTGAGGATCTTCTGGCGCGCCTCTTCGCTGGTCAGCACAGCCTGCGCGGCCAGCTCGGTGGCGATGGTGCCTGGCGCCACGGCATTGACACGGATGCCCTTGTCGGCCAGGGCCAGCGCCATGGCACGCGTGAGCTGGTTGATGCCACCCTTGCTGGCGTTGTAGCTGGCGATGTTGGGAATGGCCATCACGCCGTTGACCGAGCTCATGTTGACGATGCTGCCACCGCCGGCGTCGACCAGGGCGCGTGCCACTGCCTGACCCATCAGGAACGAGCCCTTGAGGTTGACG
>SBFU01000460.1 GCA_006227785.1 Burkholderiales bacterium | reverse complement strand
GGCCCATGTGGATTCCCGCGCACGCGGGCATCCACGAAGACCCACCCAGTCTCGCTGTTTCTGGCGTAACCGGCGCTTCCACGACACTCTACTATCATCCACCCCATGACCCAGCACCCCGATGCCCGTGTCTTCATCGTCGACGACGATGCGGGGGTGCGCGATGCGCTGGGCTGGCTGCTGCGCACGCGCCGGCTGCTCAGCGAAGGCTACGGCAGCGCCGAGGCCTTCCTGGAGGAACTCTCACGCTGGCATCAGCCACCCGGCACGCCCTGCTGCCTGCTGCTGGACGTGCGCATGGAGGGCATGAGCGGGCTGGCCCTGTTCGAACACCTGCTGACGCTGCCCTGGCTGCCGGTGATGCCGGTCATCTTCCTCTCCGGTCATGCCGACGTGCCGACTGCGGTCGACGCGGTCAAACGCGGGGCCTTCGACTTCTGCGAGAAGCCGTTTTCCGACAACGCCCTGGTCGACCGCATCGAACAGGCGCTGGACCAGTCGGCCCAGGCCCTGGCCCAACGCCGCGTCCAGAACGAGATCCGCCAGCGGCTGGACAGCCTGACCGAGCGCGAACGCGACGTCATGCGCCTGGTCATCGAAGGCCTGCCCAACAAGCTGGTGGCCGACCAGCTCAACATCAGTGTGCGCACGGTCGAGGTGCACCGCTCGCGCGTGTTCGACAAGATGGGCGTCAAGTCGGCCGTCGAACTGGCCAACGCCCTGCGTCAGGCATGACGGGCGTCAGGCGCGCGGCGCGGTGTCTGCTTCGGGCTTGTCCTGGCTGGCCTTGGCGGCTGGAACCGGTTGCTGCACCTGTGGTTGTGCCTTGTCCTGCTCGGCATCGGCCGGCAGCTCGCCCTTGTTGCGGCCCGAGAACATGGTCCACCACACGATGAACACGAAGATCAGGAGCGCGGCCAGCGCTTCAAGCAGCAACAAGGTCATGGAAAGACTCGTGAAGTGGGTACTGACTGCCACCCAGGCGGTCAAGAAACAGATATCCGGCGCCGCACACCAGGCACGCATCGGCACCCTGCTCCTGATTGTAGGAGGGGGCCTGGCCGGCTGCAGCGTCAGCCCGGATCGACCCGCTTCCCGGCCCGACAGTTCCCCGGCCATCACGCCGCCGGTGCCGCAGACCGTGCCCATGGTGGCCGATGACGGCCCCTTGCCCCCGGCCATCCAGCGCGGCAAGAGCCGCTGGGTGCCGGTGCGCTGGACCGACCTGCCCGGCTGGGGCCAGGACAGCCTGCACGAAGCCTGGAACGCCTGGGTGCGCGGTTGCGAACGACCGGTCAGCGGACACGCCGACCTGTGCCGCGAAGCGCGCCAGCTCTCCATTGCCACCGCGGCCGAGCAGCACGCCTGGCTGCACAGCCGCTTCCGACCCTACCGCGTGGTCGAGGCCAACGGTGTGCCGCCCGAGGGCCTGCTGACGGGCTATTACGAGCCCATCATGCCCGCCAGCCGGGTCCGCACCGCCACCCACCGCACACCCCTGCACATGCCGCCTCCCGGCCTGCAGACGGGTCAGGCCTGGTTCACCCGGCAGCAGATCGACACCCTGCCGGCGGCCCAGGCCGCCTTGCGCGGGCGCGAGATCGCCTGGCTGGCCGACCCCATCGACGCCCTGATCCTGCAGATCCAGGGGTCCGGTCGCCTGCGCATTGCCGAGCCTGACGGGCGCGAAAGTGTCGTCCGTGTCGCCTTTGCCGCCCACAACGGGCAGCCCTACGCCAGCGTCGGTCGCTGGCTGCTCGACCGCCGCGCCATCCGCGAGGCTTCGTGGGACGCCATCAAGGCCTGGGCCGCGCAGAACCCGGCGCGCCTGAACGACATGCTGTGGGCCAACCCGCGCACGGTGTTCTTTCGCGAAGAGCCCCTGAGCGAACTGGACGCCCGCTTCGGCCCGCGCGGCGCCCAGGGCGTGCCGCTCACGCCCGGCCGCTCCATTGCGGTCGACCCGCAGAGCATTCCTTATGGCACCCCCGTCTGGCTGGCCACCCAGGGCCCGACCCTGGACACGCGGCGTCTGGTCATGGCCCAGGACACCGGAGGCGCCATCCTGGGTGCGGTGCGTGCCGACCTGTTCACCGGCTGGGGTGGCTGGACCGACGAGGCCTATACCCTGGCGGCGGCGCTCAAGCAGCCGCTGCAGCTGTGGGTGTTGTGGCCGCGCTAAATGGCCGCAATCTCGGTCCGCAGCGGCCAGAAGCGGACCGCAGTGGCGGTGTTGTCCTTGAAGCTGAAGCTGTGTCGCAGATTCACGACATGCCGTCCAGGCCGGCTGAAGCAGATGTGATAGCCGCCCTGAACCGGACGCGAGTCGAAGCTTCCATGGCCCGTTGCTTCCATGGACCAGCCCAGGCTGCTGGAATCTGGCTGCTTCAGCGTGACGCAGAAGCCCTGTCTGAGGTTGGATTGCAGCTCGAGTCGCTGGTCGACCACCGCGACACCATCCGGGTTGCTCAGCACCTGGACGGGGTGGCTGTTGTCAATGATCCGGAGCACTGGAGGGATCTTGATCACGAAATTCAGTCTGGCGCTTGCGCCCTGGCCCGTGGTGTCCAGGCTGGCATCGGCCCCAGCGGGACCTGGGAGCATACCCGCAAGCACGCCAGCCGCGATGGCGAGTGAACAACGGACGGAAGATGCCGGACTCATGCCGGATGTATCGGCACCCTTGTCCTGTGCTTGAGTATGTCGAAAGCGCTATGAACACCTGGCTTTGCGTCGGCCAGTTCGCCGACAAGAATCAGAAATCGCGTTGAACCGGAATGGCGATCCGGGTTGTCCCGCGCAGGCGCACATCCACCTGCTTTTCGGCACCCGGGGCCACATTCCAGGGCAGGGGCAGGCCTTCGTTGCGAACCGTGATCTCGCGCAAGCCGCCCGACACCAGAGGGAACTCGAAACGACCCTGCTCGTCGGTGCGAATGGCCCAGCGATTGTCCAGCAGCACGATCACCCCGGGTACGCCTTGCTCGCTGGCTTCCTGCGTGCCATTGCGGTTGCTGTCGAAGAAAACCACGCCCTCGACACGCCCACCGCCATCTTCCAGCTTGCCGCCCAAGGGCACCGGCCTCGAACCAGCGCGATGTTCGTAGCGAAGCAAGACAAAAAAGCTGCGGCTGGCCAACCGCACAACATCCGGCGGCGGCGCCAGCGGATCCAGCGAAGGAACGACCCTGCCGGCCGTGCTTCGGATGTACTGGGCCTCCAGACTCCACTTTGGCGTCAGGCGCCAGTTGGCGCTGAGGTTGGCGTTGTGGCGGTCTGGGGCTCCGCGAACCTGCTCGGTGCCGAGGGAGCCCCTCACCGTCGCGTACCGCCCCAGCGGGAGCGCGAAACTGGCGGCTGCGAACCAGCTGTCTTCACGAGAATCCTGCCCAGCGGTCTCAAGCCGGGCCTGCGCCGCTCCCACGCTGGTGTTGATCGTCCAGCCCAGCGGCGCATTCCAGTCCTGGTCCAGCGTCAAGCGGCGTTCGTCACGGCGGCTGCCTTCGGTATCCGACAGCTCCAGTCGCAAGCCACTGGTGCCCAGGTCGTGGGAATGTCGCCAATCGGCATACCCCACCCATGACCGCCCTCTGTAATCCCGCATCGCCAGCCCGCCACCGATCTGGTTGCTCCGGTCCAGTCGCAGCCGACCGTTGAGGTTGCCGTAGTAGCCGGTACCACCGGGTCCTTCCACCGGCTGCAGGAGATCCAAGGACGTGTCCACCGACCATTGGCGCGTGGTCCAAGCGCCGCGCCAGAAGCCGCCTTGCAGGTTGTTGGCCATGGCAATGCCGGCCCAGTTCAGACCTCGATCGAGTCTGTAGAGACCGAGCGTCTGACGAAGCAGTCCCGCCCGGTGGGAGGCTTCGACCCACCACCCCTGGCTTTGCCCGTTGACCCCTGGGTCACCGGCGCTCATGGCGTTCGCCGACCAGTTCCACGCGCCAGCCTCACCGGCCATGGTCAGCAGGGTCGCCTGGCGATTGGCCGTGCCGGGCACTGCAGAGGGAAAGCCTTCACTGACGCGGTCACCCCGTTCGTGCTGCAGTGAAACCCCCCACTGGCCATCGCCAAACGGTTGCCATTGAATCCCGATGCGGTGTCGCTGTCCAGAAAAACGGCTGAAGCCGCTGGACGGCAGCGACTCAAGGCGACCCGGCTGACCGGTGCTGGCCACCCATTGCAGCCCTTGCGCGGGCGACAACCACTCGACATTGGCCCCTCGCAAAGTGCTTGATGGCACCACCACCCGGGTTGGCGCGCGGTTCAGCGATGGCAGGGGCTGTTCGACAATACCGGCCTCCAGGTTCATGCTGCTGCCACCTGGCAGCGGCAGACCTCGCTGACGCACCGTAAGTGTGCCGTCACGGTTGTCGCCCGAATAGCTGCCTTCGAACGACAGTGCGCCATGGTTGGGTGTTTCCACCAGTCCGAATGCGGAAAAACCCGCCCGTGGGCTGGCGTCGCTGGCGGCGAATGGGCGCGTACCGACACGTGTTTCCAGCCTGAAGAAGCGTGGCAGGCCAGTGGTGTCATAGGCCGTTTGCGGTGGTTCGTCCGGTTCAGGCGGCAGGTTGGAGATCAGCCGGTCTTCATAAGCTGGTGCCTGGGCCCAGGACAAGGTGGCCGGGCATGAGCTGGCGGCCAACCCGAACGCAAGCAGCCAGTAGCCCCGGCGCCCGGTCATGGCGCCAGCGACAGGTCGATGGGCATCTGTCCTCCCGCCCATTCGAGCTGTCCCTGTATGCGCATGGGCAGTCGCCACTCTGCCGGTGACTTGCCGTCTTCCGACAGGGGAAGCAGCGCGATGCGCCGGGTCTCGCCCGGGAGAATGGGGGCATCGGCGGGCGCGAACTCGATGCGTCGCCCTTCGGCGTCCCGACCTGTGACGAATCCTTCCAGGCGACCATGGGCTGACCCTTCGTTGCGCACCGTCAGTTCGATCTGCTGGCGCTCACCTGAGCGCTGCACGGCGCTGCTTTCCAGGACCAGTTGGGGCCGGACATCGCCAATCGCCACATAGACGATCACGCCAATGCGACCGCTGACAGGAATGCTCACGCCACTGTCCACCAGGGCGGGGTCCAACCCTTCGATCATCAAGGCAAACCGGCACTCGCGTGCGGGTGTTCCCGCTGGCGGGGCGATCTCGATCCGGTATCGGTAGCGGCCACCGTCTTCCAGGGTGAGGTCCCGTCTTTCAATGGCCACCCATGGTCGACAGCTGTCGGGCGCCAGCGCGTCCTGAAACTGTACCGCCCGGTCCGGGCCGAAGGTCCAGTCATTGGTGTAGAAGCGGTAGTTGCCGCGGTTGCGGCCCGCATGCTGGATTTCGATCACCTGGCGAATGGTCTGGCCCGGTTGGACCTTTGCTTCGATGCGTGGAGGCGTCACGTAGGCCGCGAACCCCTGGGCAAGGGCGTGGCCTGACCAAAGAATCGGTAACAGAACCAGCAGAAGCTGGCGAGCCGGTGGGATACGCTGGGAGAGCATGGCTCAGTCGGGTTCGAACTCGAAGTGGAAGCTCAGGCGCCGGCTGCTGGTGAACCAGTCGGGACCTGTTCGAAGGCGCACGTTGAAGGTGTCCTGCAGCGCCTGCGCGGGAAGTGTGCCGCTGAAGACCAGGGCCCGCTCACCTGACACCAGCCGTCCGGCTCTCAAGGTTCCGTTGGACGCCCAGACCGCCTCAACCGCCGGCGGCTGGTCCGGTGGCAGGACCATGAAGACCCGGCCTCGCCGGCCAGACCAGTCGCGGGTGTCGATGTGGATCTGCACCCGAACCCATGTCTCCATGCCGTCACTGGCATCAGGTCCCGTCTGGGGGCGCCATTGCATCTGGGCATTGGCGGGCTCGGTGTGGCTCAGCGAATCATCCAGGCGGTACACGCCTGACTGCGCAAGGGCCGCAGCTGAACCCAGACCGCCTGCCAGAACCAGCAAGAGGGCGATCAGGCGCATCACGGTGAACTGATGGTG
>SBFU01000024.1 GCA_006227785.1 Burkholderiales bacterium | reverse complement strand
GGGCGCCAGGCCATGACGTTCTCGTGCCGGTGCGCCTCTCCTTCACTGCCCCAGCACCCCCACCGGATTTCCCGCGGGGCATAGATCGTGGCCCAGCGCAAGGCCCGTGAATCCGTACCCCAAGGCAGGGCGCGCAGGATCAGGACGCGGCCTGCCGGTACAGCGGGCCGGTCTGTGCCCCCTGTTGCGCGCCGGTCTGGTGAAGGGGTGGCCATCAGGCGAAATGCTCGCGCAGGGTCCTGACGATCCGCTCTGCGGCGTGGCCATCCCCGTAGGGCGAGACACCGCGTGCCATGGCCCGGTATGCTGACTCGTCATCCAGCAATCGCTGAGTCTCGTCGACAATCCGGTGGAAGTCCGGACCGACGAGCTTGACCACGCCCTGCTCCACCGCCTCCGGACGTTCGGTCTCCTCGCGCAGCACCAGCACAGGCTTGCCCAGGGCTGGCGCTTCCTCCTGCACGCCGCCGGAGTCGGTCAGGATGATGTGGGCGCGCTTCATCGCCGCAATGAACGGTGCGTAGTCCAGCGGCTCGCACAGCGTGAAATTGGGCAGCCCGGCCAGGAACTCGTGCGCCACGTCCTTGATGTTGGGGTTGGGGTGCACCGGATACAGGAACTGCACATCGGGGTTTGTCTGTGCCAGGGTCCGAAGGGCGCGGCATATGTTGCGGAACGGTTCGCCGAAGTTCTCCCTTCGATGGGACGTGACCAGGACCAGCCTGCGGTCGGGGTCGATGGATACCGGGAGATCCAGGTCCTTCGCGGCCGTCATCAGGAGCGCGTCGATGACGGTGTTCCCCGTCACCACGATCTCGGCATCCGGCACACCCTCCCGCAACAGGTTGGCCCTCGAGCCCTCGGTCGGTGCGAAGTGCCAGCGGGCCAGCTTGCCTGCAATGACCCGGTTGGCTTCCTCCGGGAACGGGTTCTGCATGTCCCAGGTGCGCAGGCCGGCCTCCACATGCCCGATCGGAATCCGGTGATAGAAGCAGGCCAGGGCCACGGTCATGACCGTGGTGGTGTCGCCTTGCACCAGAACGGCATCCGGCTTCTCGGCCTGCAACACGTCATCGAGCTCCAGGAGCAAGCGGGCTGTCAGCGTGGTCAGCGCCTGGTTCGGGCGCATGATGTTCAGGTCGATGTCGGGAACGATGCCGAAAAACCCGTTGACCTGATCCAGCATGTGCCGGTGCTGGGCGGTGGCCAGAACCCTCACGTTCGCCCAGGACTCGTTCTTCAGGGCGAGGATGACCGGGGCCATCTTGATGGCTTCGGGGCGCGTACCAATTACACAGAGAAGGTTGCGCATATTCTTATTTTTGAAGCAATGTGACGCAGTCTAGGTCCTTTGCATCGCCCCAATCAAAAACTCGTTGCTCTAAGACCCTTAAGCCTGCTCGAATAGCCATATGTTTGAACAAACTTGCAGACATATAGTTTCTCCAATGAATGTTCTGGGAATACAAATTGCCGGGTTGTTTGTCGTTGTTGGAATGATGAAGCAACGCCATTCCATTTGGCGTAAGGCATCTATATATTTCAATCAGATAGGAAAAAACATCATCAAATTCGAAGTGTACCATTGCATCATAGCAAAACAGCGCGGTCAGGCTATTGTCCGGGATGCCTTTCAGATCTGATCCTTCATTAACAATAAATTTGACATTGGGGGTGGATTTAAACCGCTCTACGCAGTAATCTATGTTGCTTTTGTTGATATCCACCAATACCAAGGAGCCCAGATCATGATGTTTAGCTATCCAATCTGAGTGCCTGCCATGTCCACACGCCAGTTCGGCCACCTTCGACAAATCCAGTTTTTCAAATAGATCATCGAAGATGGGATTTCCCCAGAAATAGCGCATAGCCGAGTCCGATTCCACAAGATCGTAATACGGCGCTTCAGACCAATCATTCTTGATCTGTTGCTTTATTTTATTGCTCATGAGTTTCTCCTTGAAGATGATTGAGGCTGGTGCAGTCTGCCGAGGGGTTTCAAGGGGGCTTTTGTGGTTGTATAGACTGGCATCGACAACTGCGTGAGTGATGTTCCAGACTCGTGCAAGAAATTTGCCGAAATCTTCAACAAAGTTTCGACTTTGCCGGGAATAGAGGTTGTCGATGATCGGGTTTGAGTCACCTCTCGGGCGGTGGGTAGGCAATCAAGGTCATGATCCAGTGTTCAGGAGTTTCCAGAACAAGAATCACGCCCTGCTTCATCGGCTCCGAACATTCGGTCTCCTTGCGCAGCACCAGCACCCGCTTGTCCAAGCTCGTTTTTTCAGGGCGAGGATGACCGGGGCCATCTTGATGGCTTCGGGGCGCGTGCCTGCCACGCAGAGAATGGAGCGTTTCATGGTGATGTGCGGGAGGGAAAATCCGGCTTCTGGATGGAGGCGTCGAGCGCTTCGGAGTAAACGCGGGCCCGTACGGACCAGTCGTTCTCATGGGCCAGGCACCTGAGTCGGCGCCTGAAGTCTTCGTCCTTGCCACGGATGCGGGCGCGGTGGATGGCGTCCACCAGGCTGTCCCTGTCGGACCCCGAAAACACTTCCGGGTAAACGGTGCATTCCTGCAGGTCGCTGGTCACGACAACCGGCTTTTCAAGTGCAAAGTATTCGAACAGCTTCAGTGGTGAGGTCGAGCGGGCAATTTCGCCAGGACGGAAGGGTATGAGGCAGACGTCGAACAGGCGGGCGTGGGCCGGCAGATCGGAATAGGGAACGGGGCCCAGGTAAACGACGTTGGACCTCTGGGGGAGAGACGGCACACAACCCGCATAGTCCGGCCCGATGAAGACAAAGCCGGCATCCGGCATGGCCTGTGCGACCTGATCCAGCACCTCGTACCACAGCCAGGGCGCTATGGCCCCGAAATAGCCGACGATGGTCTTGTATTCCATCCGGAATGTCGTCAGGGCTTCGGGCAACATGGTGGACGCCGGCTGTGCATAGTGACCCACGTCGACACCATTGGGTACATAGACACTGGGCGTGGCGTCTGACAGGCTGGCAATTTCGGACTCCAGCGTCCTTGCGGAGACCACCACCAGGTCGGCGCCCTTGTTGCAGGCATGGTCCCGGAGAGCCTGCAGTTGGCGGACGACCGACTTGCCACCCGAAATGGCTGCGTCCATGTGGTCGATGTACTCATAGACGACAGGACCCATTTGGCGAGCCGCCTTCATCTGGCTGACCGACCCAGACAGCGAAGTGCTGTAAAAGCACCGCCACGCACCCTTGATGGAATCGACGGCAGTGTCGCTGGCCAGCCATACATTGGGAGCCACCTGCCGAAATCCGCGCAGCCCGTCGCCACAGGTCCGGTAGATCACCAGTCGTCCAGCCTGGCCCAACGCCATCGCCATGTGCTGTGGCCGCTGGAACAGCGTCGTGTTCCAGTCGATGTTGGGCGCAAAAACGATGGGCGTCTTGCCGGTCCATGGTCCCAGGACGGTCTCTTCAAAGTCCTGCCAGCTCATGTCGGGGCCTGTGCCCGACGCCCCAGGTCTGCCGGCACCTCTGAGGCGCAACCAGCGCACCAGCAAATGCCGTGGACCGTGAAGCCGGCTTCGCAGCGGTGCGGGCAGACGCCAGAAGATGCGGCGCATCGCGTCGTACACGGACGAGATTCCTGCTCGGTCGTTCATCGGCGCAGCAGCGGCACAAAGGCCTCGGCGTGTTTTCGATAGGCACCCTGGCGATCCAGCCGGTGTGCGAGAGCGACATCCACCGGACCACGTGCGTGCCTCATGGAGCGCTCCATGGCTTGCGCCAGAGAATCGATGAATGATTCGTCCTCGCCGTACACATACCGGCTCAGGTTGTCGCTGTTGAGCGACGTGATCTCGCCGAAGGGCGGGGGCACCACTTCGACCCTGGGGTGACCCTCGAACTCGTACGCCGAGCCGACATCGGTGATGACGCACGGCAGCCCGTTCGCCATGGCCTCCCCGAGAGAAAGGCTCCAGCCCTCCCAGAAAGAGGGCAGCACAAAGACGTCTGCGGCATGGTAATAACGCGCCACTTCGCGTTCGTATCCGGCCAGGATCACGCACTGCTGGAGCCTCAGGTCACGAATCGCCTTTTCAACCGTGTCCCGGTAGGACGGCTCCAGCACACTGCCCAGCAGCACCAGGCGTGCATCGGGGCGCTTCTTGAGAACACGGGCAAACGCCTTGACGAGTGGCAGTTGCGCTTTCGTGGCCATCATGGACGCCACGTTCAGGAAAACAGGCGCATCGGCCGTCAGTTTCCATTGCTCGCGCAAGAGGCGCCGGTTGCCTTCAAAGTGAGTCGCATCCACATTCCGGCTGTCGATGCCGTTGGGGATGACCTGCATCTTCGAGACATCCAGGCCGATCACCACATCGGCATACAGGGCCGCTGTATTGGACACGCAGACATAGGCGCTGATGTGCGGGTCTGCCTCTCGATATTGCCGGATTTTTTCCTGATCCAGCCATACATACGAGTTGTGGATCGTCTCGACAAAAGCAATCCCGGCCGACCGGCATTCAGCGGCAGCGAAGATGCTGTAATGCCCGTTCACCAGCGTGATGCCTTCCTTGCGTACCCAGTCGATGTAAGCCGAGGGCGATGTCCCCCCGGCGATCGACTCCACGCGCAGGCCTCTGTCTCTCGCTTTGGCCACGGCATCTCCGGCTCCACCCAGGTTCGCGATGGTCACTCGGCAGCCCGCCTCTGAGAGGGAAACGCCCAGGTCGATGACGACATGCTCCATGCCACCTTGCATGAAACTGTCGACCTGCAAGAGCACGTGTTGTCCGCTCAGGTCCAGAAGTTGACGGGGAGCCTGCCTTTGCAGTTCCTGCTCTGTCCGGGTCCTGTGGAAGTAGATGTGGTTCCTTGCGAAGGCGCGCACGGCCACGGGTGCCCACGCCGACAGCATGTCCAGAACCGGGCAATGCGCCACCAGTCGGATTCGGTCTGCCACCACCTGACTTGAAGCCAGGGCCATGCAGCCTGAGCGGTTGAGAAGCCTCTGCAGCTTCTGGTGGCTGTGGTCGTCGGCCCGGAAGAGAACTGCGGTCGGGGCCTTCGTCAATGAAAGCTCCGAAAGAAAGGTGGCGGCGGATTCACTCCCGACCAGAACAAGGTCTGCGCGTGCGACCGATTCGGTCAGGAGGGCGCCGGTGGCATCCGCCAGGGCGCTCAAATCGGCGTCTGCCATGCCTGCGGAGCTGAGCCACTGGCGCCCGGTGGCGTCCGCCACGATGGACATCCGGGTGCGGAAAAAGCCTGATCTCTCTTTCTCGTACTCCATCAGTCGCCGGACCTTGTCGAAGATGCGGTGCTCGTTCGCCTGCGCGCTCAGGGTGTTGTCATGCACCCGGTAGCGGTAGAGCAGGTCAGGTGCGCCCAGGTGTCGGACCGGAAAGAACGCATTGATCCGCATCCAGTAGTCATAGTCCTCGATGCCCAGTTGCGGGTCGTAGTCACCCATGCACCGTCCGATCCAGCCACGGTACATGAAGCACGGACCGATGAAGTTGTCCTGGACGACGTTCAGCTGTTCCGTGGTGTGAGGCAGCCGGATCTCGCCACTGTGCGGGTCTGGCCGGTTGTGGGCTCGCCAGGTGGGGTCCTGGAGGAGGGCGCCGCGGTCATCGATGGCGTAGTAGTCGGCGTACACCAGCCCGACATCCGGCTCGGCCCGCAACTTGCCGACCAGGCGCTCCAGCATCGTCGGCTCCATGATGTTGTCGGCCGATGTCCAGGTCCAGAACTCGCCCCTGGCAAAGGAAAATCCGTTGCTCAAGGCCTTGGGCAGTCGCTGGTTGGCCTGCGAGAAGCAGCGCACCTTGGGGTGGTCGAGGTACTTTTCCAGCACCGCTTCCACACCGTCGGTGGAGCCGTCGTTGATGACGATGAGCTCGAATTCCTGGTAGGTCTGCCCGAGCACGCTCCGGATGGACTCGTCGAGCAGATAGGCCTGGTTGTAGACGGGCAGGACGAC
>SBFU01000181.1 GCA_006227785.1 Burkholderiales bacterium | reverse complement strand
CCAGGCGATCATGCGCTTTTCTTTGGCTGTCAGCCCCTTCAGATAGGCGCCGGAGTTGGTGTCCCCAATGTCGACGGCCACCACGCGCCGAACTCGATCGAGGTGTCGGGCCGCGTATTCGTAGCCAAAGAAACAACCCCAGTCGTGCAGCAAAAGACTGACCGGCTCACCCGGGCTGACCGCGTCGACCACCGCTGCCAGCAGCTCGCACATCTGGTTCACCGACACCGGGCGCGGCGGACGGGAAAGATCGTACCCCGGCAGCGCAAACCGCACGCAACGGTAGCGGTCTTTCAGCGCAGCGACGGTTTCGTCCCACAGCGCGGGGCTGTCGGGCCAGCCATGCACCATGACCACGGTCGGTCCCTGCCCTTCGATCATCACCGAGATACCCTGAACGTCTAAAACCTCTGCCATGGTGGAGCTCCGGCGCGACAAATGCCGGGCATGGTACCGCGCGGCGTCGCTTCTGGCGTCACATCGGGGTCAGTGGACCGGCTGACGATCGCCGGTTTCCTACAATCAGAGCCAGTCTGAAACCCCGCGACATGTCCGAATCGACCCTCTCCACCCCCGAAGAAGCCCCCGAAACCGGCATCACCCCGTTTCGCCGTGTCATCAAGAGCTACGTGTTGCGTGCCGGCCGCATGGGACCGGGACAGACCCGGGCTTTCGAGCAATACGGGCCGCGCTTTCTTCTCACCTACGCGCCCGACGTGTCTCTTGATGCCGCTGCCGCATTTGGACGGCAGGCCCCGCTCATCATGGAGATTGGCTTCGGCATGGGCGGTGCCACGGCAGACATTGCCCAGGTTCGTCCGCAGGACAACTTCCTGTGCTGCGAGGTGCACGAGCCGGGCGTGGGTGCATTGCTCAAGCTTTGCGGGGAGCGCGGCATCGACAACATCCGCATCTTCCGTCACGATGCGGTTGAGGTGCTGGACCACATGCTGCCCGAACAAAGCCTGGATGGTGTGCACATCTTCTTCCCCGACCCCTGGCACAAGAGCCGCCACCACAAGCGCCGCCTGATTCAACCGGCCTTTGTCAACCGCCTGGCCCGGCACCTCAAGCCCGGCGGCTACCTGCATCTGGCCACCGACTGGCAACCCTACGCCGAGCAGATGCTGGCGGTGTTGAGCGACGAGCCGCTGCTGCAGAACACTGCGGCAGCGGGTAGCACCGGCTATGTGCCCAAGCCCGACTACCGCCCGCTGACCAAGTTCGAAAACCGTGGCCTCAAGCTTGGCCACGGCGTGTGGGACCTGGTGTTCCAGCGGGTCTGACCCGCACACGGGTGATGGATCTTCAGGCCTTGCTCCGTGTCGCGACCGCCCCGCAACCCGCAAATCCCGACCCGCGACGGCGTCTCGCCGAGCGTGGTCGCCTTGCCATGCCAGCCACCAGAACACACTCCCTGGTCTACCGTGGCGGAATACCTGGCATGGCGTCTGCCCGCGGTGTCCCCGGCTCAGTGGAGCGAACGCATGGCCAGCGGCGAGGTGCTGTCTGCGGAGGGTCACCAGTTGAGCCCCGAAACCCCGTTCCGCTCAGGTATGCGGGTGTATTACTGGCGCGCCCAACCCGATGAACCTGCCAGTGCCGAGCCGGCGCGAATCGTTTTTCAGGACGAGCACCTGCTGGTGGCCGACAAGCCGCATTTCATGCCCGTCACCCCGAGCGGAGCCTATGTCCAGCGAAGCCTGCTGGTCCAGCTCAAGCGTCTGACGGGGATCGACACCCTCAGCCCCATTCATCGCATCGACCGTGAAACGGCCGGTCTTGTGGTGTTCTGTCGGCGTCCCCAAGACCGGGACGCCTACCAGTCCCTGTTCCGCAGACGCGAGGTGGACAAGCGCTATGAAGCCATCGCAGCTTCCGGAGTTGCTCCCCTGCCCGCGGTGCGTCGCACCCGGATCGAGGAAGACCCGGCGGCGTTTTTTCGCATGCGAGAAATCGAAGGCGAACCGAACAGCGAGACCTGGATGTCAGCCGGTACCAGCCGGCGGGGCTTGACGCGCTATGCCCTGGAACCGGTGTCCGGCAGGCGGCACCAGTTGCGGGTCCATCTGTGGGGGCTGGGTCGTCCGATCTGCGGAGACAGCTTCTACCCGGTGGTGCTGCGAGGACCTGGAGAGCCGGATGACCTCCAGCATCCATTGCAGCTACTGGCCGCGGAAGTGGCCTTTTCCGACCCGATCACCGGGCAGCCGCGCCGCTTCACCACGTCGTCATCACTGTCATGGCCGGACAGGAACTGCCGTTGACCGTCACCGGCGGCCGCTGGGAGGCGGTGGACCTGCTGAAGGTGTTGGCAGCCCAGGTGATCGTCTGGCATCACGTGTCGGCATACGGGCCTGTGGCGGATGCCCTGCACGCCAGTTGGCCTTCCATGCTGGCCTGGCTTTACGACCACGGCCGGATGGCGGTGCAGGTGTTCCTGGTTCTGGGTGGCTACCTGGCACTGCCGGGGCTGATGGCGTTGCAGCAGCGAGGGGCCAGTTTCCCCGCGGTCGCCATAGCGGAGCGATACGGACGACTGCTGCCCCCCTTTGCTCTCGCGATGCTCTTTGCCATGTTGGCCAGCGCCCTCGCGCGGCCGTGGCTCGATGTTGAGCTGGCCGGTTCGGCGCCAAACATCCTGCAGCTCGTGGCCCATGCCCTGTTGCTACAAGACATCGTCGGTGTCGAGCCACTCTCAGCCGGCATCTGGTACGTGGCGGTGGACTTTCAGCTGTACACCATGCTGGCGCTGCTCCTTTGGCTCGGGCGCACCCTGCATGCGGCCAACGGGTTACCAGCCCTGCCCCTGCTGTTTGTCGCGGTTTCGCTGCTGTGGTGGAACCGGCAGCCCGCGCTGGACACCTGGGCCATCTACTTCATGGGCGCCTATGGTCTGGGCATGATGGCCCGCATGGCCAGGGATGCCACCGATTGCCGTGCCCGCGCCCTGTGGATCGCAGGCGCTACGGCGCTGGGCCTGTTCGCGCTTTGGGTGGAATGGCGCACGCGCCTGACCGTGGCGCTGGTGGTCTCCTGGTGGCTGGCAACCGCACCAGTCGAACTGGCCAGGCGCTGGCCGAGTGCTGTGCGCAGTGGCATTGCCAACGCAGGGCGAGCTTCATACGCCCTGTTCCTGCTGCATTTCCCGGTCCTGCTGCTGGGCAACACAGCATGGGTTGCATGGGAACTTCAAGGGCCGATGCACGCGTGGACGATGGCCTTCGTGATCCATGCCCTGAGCCTGACCCTGGCCCTGGTTTTCGAGCGCCAGGTTGAGCGGCGACTGGCATTCGGGCGCAGCCGGAACGGCTGATCGGAGATGAGGTTCGGGCCACGATGCCCGCACTGCTCAGACCCGCTCTGCCACCCAGCCCTGCACCGAGGCCAGCGCCTGGGGCAGCCCCGAAGCGTCGGTACCACCGGCCATGGCCATGTCGGGCTTGCCGCCGCCCTTGCCGCCCACCTGCTGAGCAACAAAGTTCACCAGCTCGCCGGCCTTGACTTTGCCCACGCTGTCGGCCGTGACACCGGCTGCCAGTTGAACCTTGCCACCATCGACCGCTGCCAGCACGATGGCGGCCGTCTTGAGCTTGTCCTTGAGCTTGTCCAGGGTTTCGCGCAGGGTCTTGGCATCGGCCCCCTGCAGGGTGGCGGCCAGCACCTTGAGCCCCTTCACATCCACCGCCTGGTTCACCAGTTCATCACCCTGGCTGGAAGCCAGCTTGCCCTTGAGGGCCGCCACTTCCTTTTCCAGCGCCTTGATCTGGTCCAGGGCCTGCCCGATGCGGGCGGTCAACTCGGGCACGGGCGCCTTCAGGACGCCGGCCGCCTGCGACACCGTGTCTTCCAGCGACTGCAGATAGGCCAGCGCATGGGCACCCGTGACCGCCTCGATTCGGCGCACGCCCGCGGCCACACCACCTTCGGTAACGATCTTGAACAGGCCAATATCCCCAGTGGCCCTGACATGGGTGCCGCCACACAGTTCTTTGCTGGAACCGATGGTCAGGACACGCACGGTGTCGCCGTATTTCTCGCCGAACAGCATCATGGCGCCGGAGTTCTTGGCGGACTCGATGTCCATCAGCTGCGCGCTGGCCGCGGCGTTGGAAAGGATCTCGGCATTGACGATCGCCTCGATGCGACGGATCTGCTCGTCCGTCACGGGCGCGTTGTGCGCAAAGTCAAAGCGCGTACGTTCAGCGTTGACCAGAGAACCCTTCTGCTGCACGTGTTCGCCCAGCACCTCGCGCAAGGCCTTGTGCATCAGGTGGGTGGCGCTGTGGTTGCGCACGGTGGCTGCGCGCAGATCCAGGTTGACGCTGGCGCTCACGCTGTCACCCACCGCCAGCGTGCCCTGCTCGACCATGCCGTGGTGGCCGAATACATCGGCCTTGATCTTCTGCGTGTCGCCAACGACAAACCTGGCCGAGCCGCTGGTGATGAGACCTTCGTCACCGACCTGGCCGCCACTCTCGGCGTAAAAGGGCGTGGTGTCCAGCACCACAACGCCTTGCTGGCCGCTCTTGAGTTCGGCCACCGGTGTGCCGTCCAGGTACAGCGCCACCACCTTGGCCGGTGCTTGGAGCTGCTCGTAGCCGACGAAGGTGTTGCCGACGCCGGTGTATTCCAGCGCCTTGTCCATCTTGAACTTGCCGGCGGCGCGGCCCTTGGCCTTCTGCGCTTCCATGGCGGCGTGAAAGCCCGCCTCGTCCACCGCGACGTCACGCTCTCGGCAGACATCGTTGGTCAGGTCCAGCGGGAAGCCATAGGTGTCGTGCAGCTTGAAGGCCACCTCGCCAGGCAGGGTTGTCTGACCGTCGGCGAGCGCAGCGTCCAGAATCTCCATGCCGTTGGCCAGCGTCTCGTAGAAGCGCTCTTCCTCGGCCTTGAGCACCTCGGTGATGCGTTGCGCCTGGTTCGCCATGTTCGGATAGGCCTCGCCCATCATCTTCACCAGATCAGGCACCAGCTTGTGGAAGAACGGGGTTTTCTGGCCGAGCTTGTAACCGTGGCGGATGGCGCGACGGATGATGCGGCGCTGCACATAGCCACGGCCTTCGTTGCTGGGGATCACGCCGTCGCTGATCAGGAACGAGGTGGCACGGATGTGGTCGGCGATCACCTTGAGCGAGGGGTTGGCGAGGTCCGCCGTGCCGGTTTCGCGCGCGGCAGCCTTGATCAGCACCTCGAAAATGTCGATCTCGTAGTTGCTGTGCACATGCTGCAGGATGGCGGCCAGGCGCTCCAGGCCCATGCCGGTGTCCACGCAGGGTGCGGGCAGCGGCGTGACCGAGCCGTCCTCCTTCATGTCGAACTGCATGAACACGTTGTTCCAGATCTCGATGAAGCGGTCGCCGTCTTCGTCGGGGCTGCCGGGAGGGCCGCCAGGGATCTCGGGGCCGTGGTCGTAGAAGATCTCAGAGCAGGGACCGCAGGGGCCGGTGTCGGCCATCATCCAGAAGTTGTCGCTCTTGTAACGGCCGCCCTTGTTGTCGCCGATACGGATCACCCGCTCGGGCGGCAGACCGATTTCCTTGGTCCAGATGTCATACGCCTCGTCGTCTTCGGCGTAGACCGTGGCCAGAAGTCGTTCGGCTGGCAGGCCGTAGACCTCGGTCAGCAGTTCCCAGGCCCACTTCAGGCTTTCGCGCTTGAAGTAGTCGCCAAAGGACCAGTTGCCCAGCATCTCGAAAAAGGTGTGGTGACGCGCCGTGTAACCCACGTTTTCCAGGTCGTTGTGCTTGCCGCCGGCCCGCAGGCAGGCCTGGACCGACGCCGCACGCACATAGTTGCGCTTGTCGGTGCCCAGGAACACGTCCTTGAACTGGACCATGCCCGAGTTGGTGAACATGAGCGTGGGGTCGTTGCCCGGCACCAGGGGGCTGGACGCGACAACGGTGTGGCCCTTGGCAGCAAAAAAGTCCAGGAAGCTCTTGCGGATTTCGGCAACGGTGGTGGGACGGGTCATGGTCGGGTGGTACA
>SBFU01000336.1 GCA_006227785.1 Burkholderiales bacterium | reverse complement strand
GCAGCGAGTCCCACATCTCCTTGTCCCGTTCAGCGGTCCAGATGCGCGGGTTCTTGATGCCGCTGGCCTCGTCGTAGGCCCGGCTGACGTCAAACGGCAGGCAGTGTTCGTAAATGAACACATGACCGAACACCGGGTCCATGCTCTTGCGGGTGTGGGCCATGGCGGCCTTGAGGTCCAGCTTCTGCGCCACGGCCTCCTTGCCGGCCTGGAACAGGGTGGTCACCCAGCGCTTGGTGTAGTCCAGGGCCTTGTTGACGTTGTCGTTGCCTTTCATGGCCTCGCCGCGACCGGGCACGATGAATTCGGCCTTGAGTGCGCGCAAGGCCTCCAGCGTGGCGGGCCATTCTTCAAGCTGGGCGTCCCCGGTGTAGACACCGGCCTCGTACTCGACCAGATCACCGCTGAACAGCACCTTTTCTTCCTCGACCCAGGCGATGGTGTCGCCGCGGGTGTGGCCGGCACCCGGGTGCCAGATCTGCACCTTCACCCCACCCAGGTCGATCTCCAGACTGCCCTGACGTCCAGGTTGGCCATCACCGATCACCATGGTCGGCCAGGTCAGACCGGGCACCGAATCGGCTCCCCGGAACAGGCGCGGGAATCGCTCCATTTCGCTCTTCATGTCCTGCGCGCCGCGCTCGACGATGAGCTCGTAGGTTCCCCGGCTGGCAATGACTTCGGTGGCGCCCTCGGCCAGGTAGGCACTGGCCCCCAGAACCCGCACCGCGTGGTAATGGGTCAGCAGCACGTACTTGATGGGTTTGTCGGAGACGGTGCGGATCTTGGCAATCAGGTCGCGTGCCATGGCCGGTGTGGCGGTGGCATCGCTGACCATGATGTACTTCTCACCGATGATGACACCGGAGTTCGGATCACCTTCGGCGGTGTAGGCCCAGCAGTGGGGGCTGAGTTGTTCGAAGGTGATTTTCTTGTCTTCCAGGTCGGCCTGGGAGGCAAAGGCTTTGCTCATGACGGGGTCTCCGTGGGTGGATCGGGGCGATCTTCGGATTTTACCTAAACGAAATCAGTTCCACATCCGTAAATAACAACCACATCAATATCAGGGTCATCCAGCTTCACCCAGACCGCTTTCGAGCACCGCGACCACCTCGTCCGCGAAGGCCGCATAGCTCATGGCCCCGCCGGGACGCAGCCAGGTGAAGGTCCAGTTGATCATGCCGAACAGCATCATGGTCAGCGCCGTCTGGTTGGCTGCGTTCACGCGCTGCGGGTAGGCGCGCCGCAGGAAACGTGTGAATGCCGCCACCACATCGCGCTGGCGGTTGACGATCAGCTGGCGCTGCGTCTCGCCCAGGAACTTGGTGTCGGACACCAGCGCCTGGTGGCGCGTGGCCGAGTTTTCGTATTCGGTCAGGAAAGCCCGCACCAGCTCATTGAGGGCCTCGCGCTCGGACAGGTTCTTGCGCTGGGCGCGGGCCTCGGCCTCGCCGATCAGCGCCAGCAGGCGCTGGGTGTAGCGGTCCAGCAGGTCGAAGAGGATGGCGTCCTTGCTTTCGTAATAGTGGTAGAGCCGCGCCTTGCTGGTGCCACAGGCCGCCGCGATGTCGTTCATGCTGGCGGCCGGGAAACTCTGGCGGGCAAAACACTGGGCGGCCACATCCAGGATCTGGTCGCGTTTGAGGTCATGGGAGGCGGAGCGGGGTCTGGCCATGAGCGATTCTCCCACCCCTGCGCCACACCCTGGCCCAACTTCCGCTCACACCTTCCAACTGGCACACCGGCCTTTCTCTGCCTACCATGTCGGCATGGCCACACGCCCTGTCACCGATCCGTTCGTGCTGCATGCCTGCGAGCTGCTGTCCTGCCTGGGGCCGTGCAAGGCAACCCGCATGTTCGGAGGCTGGGGCATCTCGGTCGACGGGATGAACGTGGCCATCATTGCCTGGGACACGTTGTACCTCAAGAGCAACCCGCAGACCGAAGCGGCCTGGCTGGCCGCAGGCGGCCAGCCCTTTGTCTATGAGGCCAAGGGCAAGCCGATGCGCCTGAACTACCACACCCCGCCGGACGAGGCCCTGGAATCGGCGGCGCTGATGGCGCCCTGGGCCTGGCTGGCGCTGGAGGCAGCGGTCGCTGCCCGCCGACCCAAAACGGGCCGCCGAGCACCGTCAGGAACGCATTGATTCCATCGGTGTGAGCACCCGGCCACGCCCGGCCACCAGAAACTCGCTGTAGCCCAGCAGACCGCGAAGGACGCGCGAGAGCGCCAAGGCGGCCTGCCCCAGTGCAAGCACCAGGTCCCGCGAGGGCATGACCACCTCCCGGCTGAAGCGTCCCATGGCTGGTGCCTCCACCGCCCGATCGGTCCAGTCGAACAGCACCGGATCGGCGCCCTCACGCGCATCCAGGGCCTCCATCACCAGGCAGGCCCCGGCCGGCACCACCAGCGTGTCGCCATCCTGAAGGAATCGATCACCCGAGGCGCCGGGTATGCCGTGGTCCGTCTCCCCCAGTGTCACCCAGGCGCCACCACGGCGCAGGCGCAACTCGGCGTCCGCTTTCGGCTTCAGACTCATGGCTCGGCCGGGATACAGACGCCAGGCACCGGCCATGCTGCAGGTATCGACTGGATGGGTGACGGACATGGTGCGCTCCTTGGGTTTCCGACAGGCTGGCATCTTCTCGCCAGTCAACGCCCACGTCCAATGAAAAGGGGCTAAGCTATTGATTCGGTTCACGCATCAATCTACCGTCCGACAAAGGTTTTGATCCATGGTTCTCGGCACCGGTCACCCCCGCTCCCGCCCGATCTCGGTCGGCCACCTGCGCGCGTTTGAAGCGGTCGCGCGCCACCTGAATTTCCGTGCTGCCGCAGAAGAGCTTTCCCTGACGCAGAGCGCTGTCAGTCGGCAGATCCAGGCGCTCGAAGACGAAGTCGGATCGACCCTGTTTCTGCGCCACACCCGGGCCGTCGAACTCACCAGCACCGGCTCGCTGCTGCTGCGCGCCACCAGCACGTCACTGGACCGGATTGATGCGGCTGTGCGAATGATCCGCCAGAGTGCGGGGCGGCGCAGTGTGGCGGTGACCACGTCGGCATCGTTTGCTTCCATGTGGCTGATTCCAAGGCTGGAGGCCTTCCAGCGCCAGCACCCGGATATCGACATCCGCATCGACGCCTCCGATGTGGCGGTGGACTTGGGCACGGCCGACGTCGACCTGGCCTTGCGCTACGCCGTGCCGCAGGCGGTGCCCGTCCAGGCCATTCGCCTGTTTGGCGAGCAGCTGACGCCGGTGGCCAGTCCCTGGCTGCTGCGCTCACGCCCCATCAGCCGCATTGAGGATCTTGCGGAATGCACATTGATCGAGGCGGGCGATGCCCACCGGACACGCCACCTGGAATGGTTGACCTGGCAGCGCTGGCTGGACACGCATGCGGGCGCCACCCGTGTCCGGCCGGGCGGCCGTGCCGCACGCGAGCGCCTCAGTCCCAAACGCTGGCTCTACTTCAACTACGCCCACCAGATCGTGCAGGCCGCGCTCACAGGGCAAGGCGTGGCGCTGGCCCGCCTGCCGCTGGTGGCCGAGTCGCTGCGGTCCGGTGATCTGGTCGAACCCCTGCCATCCACACGCATCGACTCCCCCCTGGTCTACTGGCTGCTGAGCGCACCGCGCAGCCTGGAACGCCCCGAAGTCAAGGCCTTCAGCGACTGGCTGCTGGCCCAGGCGGCACAGACCCGAGAAGCCATCGGCGATGTGCCCGACCCGGACACGCTGGACCAGATGGACTGAACGACGCCGCAGTGGGCGGTACCGAATGGGGCGCCGACCTGCGTCACACTGGCCACCCGTGATCAGCCTGCAAGGACTTTTCTGTGTCCGCCAATTCCCATCATCCCCGCAGCGGCAACCTGCGCAGCATCGTGGCCATGCTGATCGCCGTGGGGTGTTTTGCACTCATGGATGCGGTGCTCAAGACCTTGTCCACGCGCTACCCGGTGCTGCAGATCGCGGCCTTGCGCGGCATGACCGCCCTGCCCCTGGTGCTGCTCTACCTGAGCTGGCGGGGTGCGTGGCCCACCCTTTTGCGCATCCGCTGGCCCCTGCACCTGCTGCGCGGCGCCCTGGGCATCGTGATGCTGTCGCTGTTCACCCTGTCGGTTCGCCACCTGCCGCTGTCGGCCAGCTACACCCTCTTCTTTGTGGCGCCCCTGCTGATCACGGTGCTGTCGGTGCCGGTGCTGGGCGAACGGGTCCCGCGCGCGCACTGGTGGGCCATTGGTGTGGGTTTTGTCGGCGTCCTGATTGCCTTGCGTCCGGATGGGCAGGCGCTGTCGGCCGGCCTGGTCACCGTCGGGGGCCTGGCCGCCCTGGGCGCGGCCCTGTGCTATGCCGTGGCCGCCGTCAGCGGTCGGCTGCTCAGCCGCACCGACAGCAGCGAAAGCATGGTCTTCACCATGATGCTGCTGGTGGCGCTGGGGGCCGGCGCGCTGGCCGCGCCGGACTGGGTGGCGGTGGCCGCCAGTGATGGCTGGCTGCTGCTGGCCCTGGCGGTGACCGGTTTTGGCGGGCAGCTGGCCATCACCGAGGCGTTCCGGTACGGCCAGGCTTCGGCGGTGGCCCCGTTCGAGTACAGCGCCCTGGCCTGGGGTGTGGGACTGGACTGGCTGATCTGGCAAAGCCTGCCGGCCAGCCACACCTGGCTGGGCGCCGCCATCATCATCGGCAGCGGCCTGTACCTGATCCGCCACGAAAGGCGCATCACCCAGGTCCATGCCAATGCCGAGCACCCCTGATGCCGGCTCAGGGGGTCATTTCTGGCCCTGCCATTGCACGCCCGTATCGGCCAGGATCGCATCCAGCGGCACATCGTGGGGCTCGGGTTCCAGTTCAGGCAGGTAGGCAAAGTCGTAGCCGAGGCCGACCGTGAATGGTTTGGGTTGCAGGCTGGCCAGGGTGCGGTCGTAGAAACCACCACCGTAGCCCAGGCGATAGCCCCCGGGACCGAAGCCCACGCAGGGAACGAAGATGAGGGTCGGCACCACGATCTCGGTGTCCTTGGGCTTGGGAATGCCGTAGGCATCTTCCTCCATGGGACAGCCCGGATACCAGCTGTAGAAGGTCAGGGTCTTGTCGATCTTGTTGACCACCGGCAGTCCGATGCGGCGCTGCCGGGCTGCGCTCTGGGCATCTTCCTCCAATCCGGCCTCCTGCCAGCGGAACAAGGCCGGCAAAGGGTCGAACTCGCCCTTGATCGGCCAGTAGGCGCCGATCACCGCATCGGGCCGGTTGACCAGCCAGACCCGCATGACCCGCTGCAGCAGGTCGTTGCGCCAGGCGCGATCGGCCAGGTTCTGGCGACGCTCGATCAGGCGTTGGCGCCACTGGGTCTTCAGGGGCACCGAAGTCCCACCGTCGGTCCGGGTTGCTGGGTTTGCAGGGGAACCCGCGGGGTCTTTGTTGTCCATAATCACCTATGCAACGGATGCTTGGGAGTCAATCACACATGATCGGAAGATGGCTGGTGCCCATTATGGCGGGGCTCTGTCTGGCCGGTCCGGTGCTGGCCCAGTCGGCCGAAGACCGCGTCCTGCTGCAGATGCGCGAAGCGTTCGCCCGAAAACAGCCGGACGTCCTGTCCGACTTGCTGCCGAGGGTGACGAACCACCCCTTGGCGCCGCTGGCCCGGTACTGGGACATGCGTGCGCGCCTGGACACCGCCACGCCGGATGAGATCCGCCAGACGCTGGTCCGCATGCCGGGCACCTACTGGGAGGACCGTTTGCGCAACGACTGGCTGTTGCGCCTGGGACGCGAGCGTCAATGGAGCCTGTTCGAGGCCGAGCTGCCGCTCTTTCGCATGAACGATGACCGGCAGGTCGCCTGTTACGCCCTGATGCTCGACGCGGCGGCGGGGCGCCGGCCAGCGGCCGAGGCTGCCGCCGAGGCGTCGCGCCTGTGGCTGGCGCAACGCGAGGCCGACGACGGCTGCGCCACGGCGGCCCAGGCCTTTCTGAACAGCGGTCACCTGGATCACGAAACGGTGTGGCGCCGCGCCCGCCTGGGCATGGAAGCGAACCGCCAGCCGGTGGTCAGCCAGGCGGTGGCCTTGCTCGACCCCGCCTGGGTACCCATGGTCGAGTCCATTGCCCGCGACCCCGCCACCTACCTGGACGAGAAGCTCACGGCCCTGCGGCCCCGCACCCGCGAGATGGTGACACTGGCGATCATCCGGCTGGCCTCGGCGGACCCGGCGGCCGCCGCCGAAGCCCTGTTGCGCAAGCGCTGGGTGACCCAGCTGACACGCGAAGAACGCAGCTGGGCCTGGGGCGTGGTGGGCAAGCGGGCAGCGCAACGGCGCATGCCAGAGGCACTGGAATACTTTGCCTATGCCAGCGATGAGCACCTGATCGACGACCACCTGGCCTGGAAGGCCCGAGCCGGCATGCGCGCCGGCGCCTGGGGCCATGTGCTTGAGGCCATTGCAGCCATGGGGCCGACACAGCAGCAGGAGGCGACCTGGGTGTACTGGAAGGCGCGGGCCCTGCAGGCCTTGCAACAGCCCGACCCGCTGATGGCCACGGTGCACGCTCGCGAGCTGTACGAGCGCATCGCTGCGCCCACCGGCTTCTACGAACTGCTGGCCACCGAAGCCCTGGGTCGGCCCATCATCGAACCCGCCCCGCCGCCCCCCCTGACAGACCAGGAACGCGAAGCCGCCGCAGGCAACCCCGGCCTCCAGCGGGCTCTGGCTGCCATGCAGATGGGACTTCGCAGCGAAGGCGTGCGCGAGTGGCACTACACCGTGGCCCTGCACACACCCGGCGGCAAGGGCGAGCGCGAGCTGCTGGCCGCCGCCGACCTGGCCTGCCGCCAGCAGCTGTGGGACCGGTGCATCAACACCAGCGAGCGCACGCCACAGGTGCAGGACCACCGGCAGCGCTTCCCGACCCCCTACCTGGTGCAGGTCAGGCAACGTGCGCAGGATGTCGGGCTGGATCCCGCCTACGTCTACGGGCTGATCCGCCAGGAGAGCCGCTTTGTCACCGACGCCCGTTCGCATGTCGGCGCTTCGGGCCTGATGCAGGTGATGCCGGCCACGGCGCGCTGGACCGCCCGCCGCATCGGGTTGAGCAATTTCCGGCCCGGACAGATCAACGACCGCGACACCAATATCCGCATCGGCACCGCCTACCTGAGCCTGGCCCTGCAGGACTTCGAGGGTTCCATGCCACTGGCCGCCGCCGCCTACAACGCGGGGCCGTCGCGGGCCCGCAGCTGGCGCGAAGGTCCCCCACTGCCGGCCGAGATCTGGGTTGAAAACATCCCCTTCGACGAGACGCGAGACTACGTCAAGCGCGTGCTGGCCAACACCACCCACTATGCGGCCCTGCTCACCGGGCAACCACAGTCGCTGCTGGCCCGCCTGGGCACGGTCGGCCCCCGCTCCGGCAATGCGCCACCGCCCGACAGCGATCTGCCCTGACCCCCAACAGATCCACCCATGAAAAATGTTCTTGTCCTGGGCGGCACCGGCTTTGTCGGCCGACAGGTCTGCGAGTACCTGAACCGCGCCGGCTGGGCCATCACGGTGCCCACCCGCCGTGCGGTCAACGCGGCCCGCGTGAAGCACCTGCCCAGGGTCACGGTGATCGAGGCCAACGTCCACGATCCGGCCGCGCTGGAGCAGCTGGTCAGTGGGCACGACGCCGTGGTCAACCTGGTGGCCATCCTGCACGGCAACGAAGCCGCATTCGAACGCACGCACGTCACCCTGCCGCGCCATCTGGGTCAGGCCTGCCGCACCCAGGGCGTGCACCGTCTGGTGCACATCAGCGCCCTGGGGGCCGACGCGGCCGGTCCATCGCGCTACCAGCGCAGCAAGGCGCGCGGTGAGGCGGCGCTGATGGAGGCCGGGCTGGATCTGAGCATCCTGCGGCCCAGCGTCATCTTCGGCGCCGAGGACCGTTTTCTGAACCTGTTTGCCCAACTGCAGTCGCTGTTTCCGGTCATGCCCCTGGCGGGCGCCGGCGCGCGCTTCCAGCCGGTCTGGGTGGGTGATGTCGCGCAGGCGGTTCTGGCCTGCCTGTCCCGCCCGGTGCACACCCTGGGCGCCCGCAGCGAGGTCATTGAGTGTGTCGGACCGGACGTCCTGACCCTGGCGGACTTGGTGCGGCTGGCCGGCCGGTACGGCAGTCGACAGCGCCCGGTCGTTCCCCTGCCGATGGGTGTCGGACGTCTGCAGGCCCTGATGATGGAGCTGGCGCCGGGAGAGCCGCTGATGAGCCGGGACAACCTCGATTCGATGCGCGTCGACAACGTGGCCAGCGGTCGGCATCCGGATTTGCGCAGCCTCGGCATCAGGCCCGCCAGCGTGCATGCGATCGCGCCGGCGTACCTGGGCCGACAGGGCGGCCGCAGCCGCCTGAACGCGCTGCGCGGCCGCTGACGCGGGCCGCCCCAGGCGGCGGCCTTCATGCTCCGTCAGAACCTGCGGCTGAACTGAAGCCCGAAACCGTTCTGGCTCATGGCGATGCTGGTTGGCGCAGGGGCATTGCCCGACACACGGTTCCTGCGCCCGTGCCAGGCAGCCAGGGTCAGCTCGCTGTCCGGGGACAGGGCCCAGCTGGCCCCCACGGTGAAGTGTTCGCGGATGACACCGGGTGCCAGGGTGTTGAGAAACACGTCCTGACCGGTGATCGGGTTGGTGCCCCGGTTGTAGCCGGCGCGAAGGGTCCACTGGCTGTCCATCTGCCATTGCACGCCCAGCTTCACCACCTTCACGTCGCGCCAGCCGAAGCCAGGCCCGTTGGGTGAACCAAACCCGTTCATGAAGTTGGCCAGGCTGGCATTGCCGACGGCGGGCACATCGCTGTAATTGATGCGGGAATAGTCCAGTGCCAGCAACAGTGCCGGGGTGAGCTGGTAGGTCACACCCAAGGCGTAGTTCTCCGGAATGTCAAAGTCGCCCCGCCCGGCAAACAGGTTCGCGTAGCGGTCAAACCGGCCCATGCCGATCTTGGGGGAATAAGACGCCCCGACGGTGACCCTGTCGCCCAGGCGCCCCATGTAACCCAAGCGGATTCCCATGCCCTTGCTGCTGTCGCTGCCCTGGTTGGGCAGACCAAACGCCTGAAGGCCATAGGCCTTGAACTGCTGGTAAACCAGCAGCGGCGATACGCCCACCGAATGGTCTTCACTGAGTTTGTAGGCGATGGTGGGGGCCACGATCAGCTGCATCAGGTCGACACCCAGTTTGCCGGTGCCACAGGTGGTCGGGCTGCTGCACATGAAGTTGCTGTTGCCTGGAAACACCGCAGGGTATTCGGTGTTCATGCCCCCGTTGCCGTACACCGTCACCCCCACGGCCAGGCGGTTGGACAGGTTCACGTTGTAGCCCAGCTCGGGGATCAGGAAGGCGTTCTTGTTGCTCTTGATTTCCATGGCGCCCATGGGCGTCGAAACCGTGGCACTGCGCTTGGGCATGAACACCTCGGCCCCTGCATCCCAGCGGTTGCCCACGTAGGCCGCCGATGCGGGGTTGTTGACCCCGGCAAAGGCATCGTGGGCCATGGCAGCGGAAGCACCGCCCATGCCCTTGGCCTTGAGCCCGAAACCATGGGGAAAGTAGCCATTGGTGGCCTGTGCCACCGGCAGAAGTGCGCTGCCCAGCGCCAGCACAGCGGCAGCTCGGATGGCGGGGTTCCAGATCGTCATGCTTGTCTCCTCGTTGGTGGAAGTGCCGGGGCGTGCTCGCCCCTGCCCGGAGATGCGTCGTCTCCGAGGTCGGATTCAGGGGGGGGGCTGGTCGACTGGCGCCTCAGGCGCCTGCGACCAGCAGGGTTGGCGAGATCAGAACTCGCCTTTGGAGGCTCGCTCCATCATTTCGTAGATGGTGTCCCGCACCGCCATGGCCTCCTCCTTGAGGGGCGAGGGCAGCTTGCGGCCCATCTTGACCATCATGTCCATGTTGAGCGTGTACAGCCACAGGCTCCCGTCGTCATGCTCGACGACACTGATGCGGCAGGGCAGATAGGCCGCCATGTGGGGGCTGAAATTCACCATGCGGCGTGCGGTGGGCGGACTGCAGTAGGAATAGACCGTCAGCAGCTTTTCCTTTTTTCCAGAGCGCGCCTCCAGCTCCTTGGACAGAGGCAGCACACCCACATCCCGCATGTTGCGCTCGACCGCCACCTGCTTGAGGATCGTCTCGACATCCTGCGCGGTCACGCCGTCCTTGACGCGGCGTTCCCAGGTGGTCGCCACCGCAATGTCGCCATTGCCATCGACCCAGCGGTCCCACATGCGGGAGGCCTCGGCGCCCGCCCCGTCCTCAAGTTTGCTGATGGTGGCCAAGGTGCCACACCCGGTCAGCCCCAGTGCACCCACCGAAAGGGCCAGCACCACGGAAATTCGCTTCCAAGCCGTCATCGTGTCTCCTCAAATACCCACAACCGTGTAGGGACCGCGCTTGACAAATATCAAGCGCGTGGGTTGCACGTTATTCGAAGCCTTTCGATGGCAACATTGGTGACTACCCTAGGGGGTAGGGTATTTTTCTGGTGAACGATGTCGATACGGGCAACAGCGGAACCTGTCCCTCTGGTTTTTTGGCACACTGACGAGTCTTCCGACCTTCTCCGGCTCGCAAAAGGACCCGACATGGCCGCCACCCCGAAAGCATCCACCGCCTCCTCCAACGCTTCCTCGATCTACCGCAGTGAGCACCAGCGTGATGTGGTCAACCGCCTCAAGCGCATCGAAGGCCAGGTGCGCGGCCTGATCGACATGGTGGAGTCGGGGCGTTCGTGCGAGGATGTGGCGCAGCAGATGTCGGCGGCCCGCAAGGCCATGGACAAGGCCTTCTACCGCATGATGGCCTGCTCGGTGATGGAGGCGGTGGCCACTTCGCAGTCGGAAGTGGACACCGTGCGCGAGGTCGAACGCTCGACCCGGATTCTCGAAAAGTACGCCTGACCCCAGCGCTGTTGCACTGCCGCGGTGCCGACGCCGCATCAATGACGGCCCGATCGGACATCAATCGCTTGTCGCCCGCCGCCTAAGATCGGGTCTTCAACAAGGAGATCCTCCATGGCGCTGCAACTGTTCATCGGCAACAAGAACTATTCGTCCTGGTCCATGCGGCCCTGGGTGCTGCTGCGCCAGGCCGGCATCGACTTCGAGGAGGTCATGGTCCGTTTCGATTCGTTCGAGGCCGACTCGACCTTCAAGAAGAGCCTGCAGGGCATCAACCCGGTGGGCAAGGTCCCGGTGCTGGTCGACGATGGCTTTGCCGTCTGGGACACGCTGGCGATTGCCGAGTACCTGGCCGAGCGTTTTCCCGAGCATCGGTTGTGGCCGAGCGACCCACGCCAGCGCGCCCGGGCCCGCAGCGTCTGCGCCGAGATGCACAGTGGTTTTGGGGCGCTGCGCAACCACTGCCCCATGAACATCGAGGCCTCGCTGCCGCACATCGGTCAGCTGGTCTGGCGGGACCAGGCCGCGCTGCGGGCCGATGTGGCCCGCCTGAGCGCGCTCTGGCAAGACCTGCTGGCCAACCAGCCCGAGCGGATGCCGGATGGCAGCCAGCCCCTGCTGTTTGGCGCCTTCAGCATCGCCGATGCGTACTTCGCGCCGGTCTGCATGCGGCTTCGCACCTACCAGCTGCCGCTGTCAGAGCCTCTGCGCGCCTATGTCGAGCGGGTGACCGCCTTGCCCGGCGTCCAGGACTGGATCCGCGATGCGCTGGCCGAGCACGACTTTCTGGACTTCGAGGAACCCTACCGGGTCGGACCGGACCGCTGACCCGACGCCAGGGTCTGCACCCGACCTGAATCACAGGTCTACACTCGCGCCATGGACATCTATCTGGTGGGTGGCGCGGTGCGCGACGCGCTGCTGGCCCGCGAGCACGGCGAACAGGCGCATGTGGACCGCGACTGGGTCGTGGTGGGCAGCACGCCCGACGTCCTGCTGGGCCAGGGCTTTGTTCCGGTCGGACGGGATTTTCCGGTCTTCCTGCACCCTGAGACCCGCGAGGAATACGCGCTGGCCCGCACCGAGCGCAAGACGGCACCGGGCTACCACGGCTTCGATTTTCATGCGCACCCGGCGGTGACACTGGAGGAGGATCTGGCCCGGCGTGACCTGACCATCAATGCCATGGCCATTGCGCAGGCGCATGCCGACACGCCCGATGAGGCGGTGGTCATTGATCCGTACGGGGGCCTGCGCGATCTGCACCACCGTGTCCTGCGGCACGTCACCGATGCCTTCGCGGAGGATCCGGTGCGCATCCTGAGGCTGGCCCGATTCGCCGCGCGTTTCAGCGATTTTTCGGTGGCCCCCGAGACCATGGCGCTGATGCGACAGATGGTGGCGCACGGCGAGGTTGACCATCTGGTGGCCGAGCGCGTCTGGCAGGAGCTGGCGCGCGGTCTGATGGAACGACACCCCAGCCGCATGTTCGAGGTGCTGCGCGCCTGTGGCGCCCTGCAGCGCCTGCTGCCCGAGGTCGATCGCCTGTGGGGTGTGCCGCAACGCGCCGACTACCACCCGGAGGTCGACACCGGGGTTCACCTCATGATGGTGCTGGACATGAGCGCGCAGCTGTCCGCGTCCCTGCCGGTGCGCTTCGCCTGCCTGTGTCATGACCTGGGCAAGGGCACCACACCGGTGGAGGTGCTGCCCCGCCACATTGGCCACGAGCAACGCAGCGTCCACCTGCTGCGACAGGTCTGCGAACGATGGCGGGCGCCCCGCGAGTGCCGCGAACTGGCCGAGGTGGTGGCGCGGGAACACGGTCACATTCACCGCAGCGGCGAATTCGGCGCCGCCGCCTTGCTCAGACTGCTGCACCGTTGCGACGCCCTGCGCCGCCCACAACGGTTTGACGAGGTGCTGCTGGCCTGCGAGTGCGACGCGCGTGGACGCCTGGGTTTTGAGGACACGCCCTATCCGCAGCGCGACCGTCTGCTGACGGCGCTGGCGCTCGCGCAGGAAGTGGACACCGCCCGTGTTGCCCGGGAGGCCCGGCAGGACGGACTGGATGGCGACCGCATTGGCGAGCGCGTGCAGACTGCCCAGCAACAGGCCATCGAGCGTGGCCTGCCGTCCGCCTGAAGCGATACGCTCACCCATGCCCCAGCCTGAAGGTCGGGAACTCCGCAGCTCTGGTATGGTCGGACATGTGATGAGGAGCCCACCGGAACAGTTGCCGGGTGCCTGTGCGCTGTTTCTCGATTTCGATGGAACCCTGGCCGAACTGGCGCCCCGACCCGATGCCGTGCAAGTCGACCCCGACCTGCGCCCCACCCTGGAACGCCTGCAGGTGGCACTTGACGGTGCACTGGCGCTGGTGAGCGGTCGCACGCAGGACGACCTCGATCCCTTTCTGAACCCGCTTCGGCTGCCTGCCGCCTTCGAACACGGCGCCGTGCGGCGCCGCGCCGACCACACGCTCTGCGTCGCGCCGGCGCCCCCACTGGGCGCTGCGCTGGCCACGGCCCAGGCCCTGGTGCAGCAGCACCCGGGGCTGATCATGGAGCACAAGTCCCACTCGGTCGCTCTCCACTACCGACTGGCACCCCAGCTCGAAACGCGATGCCGGGAACGGATGGCTCAGGCCATCGCCGGGGAAGCCTCATTGCAGTTGCTTCTGGGCAAGGCGGTGGTCGAGGTGAAGTCGGTAGGCGTCGACAAGGGTCAGGCCATGGCAGCCTTTCTGCAGGAAGCCCCGTTCCAGGGGCGTCTGCCGGTGTTTGCCGGCGACGATGTGACCGACGAAGCCGGCTTTGAGCGTGTGCAGCAACTCGGTGGCATCGGCATCAAGATCGGCGACGGACCCAGTTGCGCGACCCACCGCGTGGCCAGTCCGCGGGCACTGCGCCAATGGCTGCAGCGCATCTCCAGTTCCCACCTGACATGAAAACCCCGCCTGTGTCCTCCAACCACCCGCAAACCTCCGGCCACACCCCCCGCTTCGGCCCTGCCGCCCAGGCCAGCCTGTCGCTGGGCGTGGTCGGCAACTGTGCCTTCAGCGCCCTGATCGACCCCCGTGGACAGGTGGTCTGGTGCTGTCTGCCGCGCTTCGATGGTGACCCGGTGTTTCACGCGCTGCTCGGGGGTGAAGATGGCGCCGGCACGTATGCCATCGAGATCGAGGACTTTGCCAGCAGCCGGCAGCGCTACGTGCCCAACACCGCCGTACTGGAAACCGAGCTGACCGACCAGCATGGCCAGCGCCTGCTGATCACCGATTTCGCGCCCCGGTTTCCCTCGCGCGGTCGTTTCTTCCGTCCCACCATGCTGGTGCGCCGGGTGCGGGCCCTGGAAGGCACACCGCGCATCCGTGTGCGTCTGGCGCCCCGCTTCGGCTGGGGCTCGCAGCAACCGACCATCACCTCGGGCAGCAACCACATCCGGTACGTGGGTGAGCAGCAGACGCTGCGTCTTCAGACCGATGCCGGCATCACCCACGTGCTCGGTGGCCAACCCTTTCTGCTGACGCGCGAGCTGAATTTCCTGCTGGGTCCCGACGAAACCCTGGAGGGGGGTGTGGGCGACACCGCCAGGCATTTCGAACAGGAAACCCTGAGCTACTGGCGCGGCTGGAGCCAGCGCCTGGCCGTCCCGCTGGAGTGGCAGGACGCGGTGATCCGCGCGGCCATCACGCTCAAGCTGTCGGTGTTCGAGGACACCGGCGCCATCGTGGCCGCCATGACCACCAGCATTCCCGAAGCACCACACAGCCAGCGCAACTGGGACTACCGGTTCTGCTGGCTGCGCGACGCCTTCTTTGTGGTGAGGGCGCTCAACAGCCTGGCCGAAGTCGGCACCATGGAAGACTACCTGGGCTGGCTGACCAATGCGGTGGTCGGCGCCAACGGTGGCCATGTGCAGCCCCTCTTCGGGATCGGTCTGGAACGCGACCTGCCCGAACACATCTGCGACCACCTGCCCGGTTACCGTGGCATGGGTCCGGTCCGGGTCGGCAACCAGGCCCACGAGCACTTCCAGCACGACGTCTACGGCAACATCGTGCTGGCGGCGGCGCAGGCTTTTCATGACCGGCGACTGCTGCACCCGGCCGGGCTGGCCGACTTCAGGCGACTGGAGGCCGTGGGTGAAAAGGCCGTGGGCATTTTCGACCAGCCCGACGCCGGCATGTGGGAGCTGCGGACGCGCGCCCGGGTACACACCAGCTCGGCCCTCATGTGCTGGGCGGCCTGCGACCGACTGGCCAAGATTGCCCGGACCCTGGGGCTGCCCGACCGCGAGACGCATTGGGCCGAACACGCCCGCGCCATGCGTGAACGCATATTGCGCGAATCCTGGAACGAGCAGCGCCAGAGTTTCGCCGAGAGCTTCGGTGGACAAGACCTGGATGCCAGCGTGCTGCTGATGGCCGAGGTCGGCTTCATCGACCCGATGGACCCGCAGTTCCTGTCCACCCTGGATGCGCTGGAGACCCACCTGTGCGATGGACCCTACATGCGCCGCTACGAAGCCGCAGATGACTTTGGCAAGCCCGAGACGGCCTTCAACATCTGCACCTTCTGGCGCATCGATGCCCTGGCCCGTGTCGGGCGGGTGGCCGAAGCGAGGGCCATCTTCGAGACCATGCTGCAGGCACGCAACGAACTGGGCCTGTTGTCCGAAGACACCCACCCGGTCACCGGCGAGATGTGGGGCAACTACCCCCAGACCTA